>RDYF01000171.1 GCA_004293285.1 Verrucomicrobiota bacterium
CGCGAACACATCGCCGTCAGCATCGAACCGAAGATCGATGGCGTTGCGGTGACTCTCGTTTACCGAAATGGCAAGCTCGACTACGCCGCCACACGCGGTGATGGCACAACTGGCGATGACATCACGCAAAACGTCCGCACGATCCGCAGCATCCCGACCACTCTCACGGGAAAAAATCCCCCTGCCCTGTTAGAAGTGCGTGGTGAGATTTTTATGCCCAATGCCGCCTTCGCAGCGATGAATGCCGAGCGCGATGAAGCTGGTTTGCCGACCTTTGCCAATCCCCGCAATGCCACAGCAGGGACGCTCAAGCAGCTCGACCCCAAAGTCGTCGCCGAGCGACCGCTGGCTTTTTTGGCACACGGCATCGGCGCCTATGAGGGCCCCGAGTTATCGTGCGATGAAGACTTTCACCAACTGCTCGATGACCACCGAATCCCCCGCAATCACCCGGTGCAGCGCGCGGAAAATCTCGCAGAGCTTCTCGCCATTGTGGCGCAACTCAACATCAGCCGACACGACCTCGGACACGCCACCGATGGCGCAGTGGTGAAACTGGCGAGTTATGCCGAGCGCCAAGAACTCGGCTTCACCTCCCGCGCGCCACGCTGGGCTGCGGCTTACAAGTTTTTGCCCGAACAAAAAGAAACGCAGTTGCTCGACATCACCATCCAGGTCGGTCGCACAGGCGTGCTCACTCCTGTTGCCGAATTGGCGCCCGTTCTCATTTCCGGCACCACCGTTTCGCGTGCCACTCTTCACAACCAAGAGGAAATCAGTAAAAAAGACATCCGCCTCGGTGCGACGGTATTGATCGAAAAAGCCGGAGAAATCATCCCTGCAGTGGTGAAAGTGATCCGTCACTGCGAGGGTTCCGTGCCGTATTCCTTGTTCGATGCCGTGAATGGCCGCTGCCCATCTTGCCAAGAACCCATCGAACAAGAGGCAGGCTTTGTTGCCTGGCGCTGCGTCAATTTCCAATGCCCCGCTCAAGCAGTGACCAGCATCAAGCACTTCGCCTCACGCAAGGCGCTCGACATCCCGTCGCTCGGCGAATCGGTCGCCGAGGCACTCGTGCGCGAGCAACTTTGTCGCACGCCGCTCGATCTCTTCGCCCTCACACCTCGGCACCGAAGAAGAGCCGCGTCGCTTCGGCGAAAAAAATGCGCAAAAAATCATCGATGGCTTACAAGCCGCCAAAACAAAGCCCCTGCGTCGATGGATCTACGCTCTCGGCATCCGCCAAATTGGCGAAAGTGCCGCGAAAGAACTTTCGCGACTTCATCTGAATTTCACCGAACTCGCCCACTCGCCCATTCTCGAGATCTTGAGTTCCGATACCAAAAACGAAGCCAAAAAGAAAAACGAATTTCTCATTCCTTATGCCATCAGCGGTGATGTCGCGACGGTGGCCGCTCAGAAAATTCGACTCGCCGAATTTGGCATCGCCCCCGAATCCGACAACTATCTCCCTCGTCCTAGCGAAGTGGATCTCAGCACCATGCCGCTCGCGGGCAAAACATTTGTCATCACCGGCACGCTCAGTGCCCCACGCGATGAAATCAAGCGCTTGATCGAAAGCAAGGGCGGCAAGGTCAGTGGCTCTGTCTCGACCCAAACCAGTTACCTGCTCTGCGGCGAAGCCGGTGGTTCAAAGCGCGATAAAGCGCTCGCTCTCGGAGTTCCCATCATCGACGAAGCCCAACTGGCAAGTCTCTGGGAACCACGATCGACTTGACTGCTATTCCCAAGTTTTTTCCTTCACCTGCAAGCGTGTCGACTCGCCGCAATAAGGACAGCGGAAACGATTGAGGAAAAGCACGCTCAGAGCTACGGTAAGACGATAACTCCCGAAAATCTTGCGAGCATTGCGATGTTTCGCACAGCGTTTGGTAGACATGGGACCACTCCGACAGAGCGGACACTTGGAAAGCGAGGAAGTCCAGACGTAAAGAATCCACAGTGCCACATAGATGCCTATGCCATAGAGCAATTGCATCATGATTTCATGCGTGTGATGCAAAACAGCATAGAACGTAAATCCAAGCAAAGCGAAAGAATACAGCAACGATAGCAGATAGAAAATGCTACAGAGGCGTATCCAGATAATAGGACGTATGGAGCGATAGCGATGCATTAGGGAGGGGCAAATCAAGTTGTCTCCAGAGGATCCCGACCCAGACTGCTCTGTTGCGTTAAGATCACCTGCGAGAATTAAATAAATCAAGTGACGAAAAATGCAAATAAAAAGATTTAATACCTCGTAAAAAACGATTTCTAACCAGAATAAATCTGATCATACAGGTTTAAAACCATCGCTTCATCAAGCCGATCGCCTCGGCTCTTTCGGGCGTCAAGTGTTGCTGCTCTAACTTTTCGATCAGAGCTCGGATGACAAACAAATCCGCCTTTTGTCCTTGAAGATTGGCAGCGACCAGAAGCAAAAGACGGTAAAAATCTGCATCTTGCGTCGCGATAGCGCTCAAAGAAAGCGGCAGCATGAACTCGCGTCCTTGTGATCGGCAGCTTACTTGGCCGCAGAAGGTCGCATCTGCCAGATTTTTGATCTCGATCATGACTTGCACCTTTTCTCCAGGAGCTAGCAGACGCGATGACAAGCCACCACGGACTGCTGACGCAAATCCAATCAATCGGTATTGCGCGAGTGAGGGAGCCATGTAGGACCACTCAACACTCTGAGACGCTTTGCTTTGATTGGTCAAAGATAGCACCACGACCGTATTCGATGACGATGCAGCGGGCAAAATCGCTGCTCGCAGACTCAAACCATCCGCTTCCTGCGATAATCCGCTTTGCAGCGGAAATGCTTGGATCCACTCCTCAAGACGAACCAAGTTCGAGGCCGGTTTCTGCCCCTGCTCGAGCGCGGCTCGCTTGACCCATGACCATGAAGCCATCCCCACTCGTGTCGGTAGTGTTGCCACAGGATGATCCGACGCCTCGACGAACTGGCGCGGTACGGCTTTGGGCAATTCTTTCGACTGAGGCAAGGGTTCTTCGGCTACTCTTTGCGCAACGAAGCGCAAGAATTCCGATGGCTGGCGTTGCCACATTTCATGACGTTTCTCCGCCAGATTACTGCCACCTACAGCAGTAACTTGCTCGGATGCTGGCCCCTTCCCATGAGGAAAACCACCGTCATCGGACGGCAGCAACGCGATTTCTCGCGACACTTGGGAATAGGACAAGTCACCGACTCTTGAACGCACAGGATACTGGCTCCCCAACCACAGGCCCATCATCGCCAAGGCCGCTGTCGCCAGGGTCCACGGGATCCACCGACGTCGCCCACGCGTCACCACCACGTTCGGTGAATCAGTGGCATCCCTGCTGCGTGCCATGCTCAATACTTTGTCACGCTGCGTGACATCGAGCACGGGTGCGCAGTCCGACAAGCTGCGCTCGATCATCGAAATGAAAGCCTGCGCTTCCTCTCTTTCGCGCTGTACTGCAGCATCCTCGCGCAAGGCCTGTTCCCAGGCCGATGACTGCTCTGGCGTGGCTTCTCCCAGCAACCATGCCGTGAATGTTGGATCGTCAAAATGAGGTTTCATCAAATTATGTTGTTTTGCGCCCATTCGCGAGGCAACCACTCACGCAGGCGTTTGAGTCCGTGATGCAAGAGGAATCCCACGTTCCCTGAACTCAGCCCGGTTACTTGGCTGATTTCTTCGTAGCTCAATCCTTGTTGAAACTTGAGCACGATCACTTCTTTCTGATTGGGGGTCAACCGCGACAAGGCTTCTTCGAGCTTGAGACGGATTTCTTGCGAATCGATCGCCTGCACAGGCGAGGGCTTTTCGCTCGGCACCGTCCGTAGTTTCTTTTCGTCCATTTCCACCATCCGCGCCTCTTTGCGCAAGACATCGAGAGCGCGATTCCGACAAACCGTATAAAGCCAGGTTTTGAGAGCATCACGCACTTTCAACTGATCCTGCTGGCACAGCCGTATGAAGGTGTCTTGCACCACATCGCGCGCACGGTCCCAATCGCGCAGGAAACCGTAAGCATAGCCCACCAGGGGACGCTCATACTCGAGCAAAGCGGCCTGGATGAACTGTTCTTGTGTGACGATCATGGAGCATGAGGCGATATCGCACTATCGCCGATTTAGCAACGCGCTGACCAGCGTTTTTCTTAGAAAAAAATCGCTCCAATCGACTGCGAGACTTTTATGCCAACAGTTGCTTGATCACTTTCGTCCCACCTTTGGTGATGTTGGTGAGACGATGCATCGCTCCCTGATGCGGGTATGTGAATTTTTCATGATCGAATCCGAGCAAATGCATCAACGTCGCATGGAAATCGTGCGCACTCACCTTATCGATGATCGCCTCGTAGCCAATCGGGTCGGTCTCGCCATGACAATAGCCAGCTTTGACTCCCCCACCCGCCATCCACAAGGTGTATGCTCCGGGG
>RDYF01000172.1 GCA_004293285.1 Verrucomicrobiota bacterium
GGATGCGCTGCTCACCTCGATCAGCCGCACGGCCAATGGCAACTTGGACCCTCGTCCTCGCGCGAATAGCCTGCCCTACACGCACACTCGCACGACCCCGAGCAACGCTCTCGCGGAAACCATTTCCACGGTGAACTACAACGGTGCTTTCGGTCGCGCGAACTGGATCAGTGACTGGACTTACTTGAGCGTTGCCGGCTTTGTCAGCGGCAATACCAGCACCGACAATGTCGCACCTGTGATTACTCTGATCGGAGCCAATCCACTCGTGATCAATGTCGGCGGATCTTTCTCTGATCCCGGTGCTACGGTCACGGATAATGTCGACTCGACTCGTAACATCACGGGCACCGGCGCGGTCAACACCAACGTTGCAGGCAACTACACTGTTACCTACAACGCAAGCGACGCCGCAGGCAATGCGGCAACTGCCGTAACCCGCACCGTTACTGTTCTGGCCGTTGATACGACCGCACCCACCATCACACTCATCGGAGCCAACCCTCTGATTCTCAATGTGGGCAGCTCGTTTGTCGATCCAGGTGCGAGCGTAACGGACAATGTCGACTCCACCCGCACCATCACGGGCACGAGCAACGTGAATACGCTGCAAGCCGGCAATTACACGATCACCTACAACACCAGCGACGTTGCAGGCAATCCCGCCGTCACTGTCATTCGCAATGTCGTCGTGACGGAAAACAGCGCCAATTTCGTGACCTCAAACGGCTCGCCATTGAATATCACCAATTACTTCCAAACAGGCATTTTCACGAATGCCACGGTCTCGGTCGTAGGTCGTCTGCCCGCCGGAATGACATTCAATCCGACGAGCAAACTGATCACAGGGTACCCTCGTGCAGCGGGTGTTGCCACGTTCAATGTGACCATTCCAGGACGTGCCCCTTACGTCTTCACCATGAACTTCGCCATTCAACCCGTGCCTGCAAGCCTGATTGGCTTCCATGCACTGCACACCGATGCAGGTGATCTCGTCACGATCTCGGTCACGAATACCGCAACGGCTGCCGTCACCATCCTGTCTCCCACTGCAACGCGTGCCGTCACGGCCTCGGGTGTAGCGAAGTTCAATTCGACGGAAACGAACCCGAATCGCCAATGGACAGTGGACATTCCCCTTCAACAGTTGTCTGCCGCGCTGCCTACCCTTCGCACGCTGAAGCAGTCCGATGGCTCTTACCTCGGCAACTACGGCACCATTGCAGGCAAACAACTGTGGGGCTTCAAGAGCTCGAACAGCACTGGCTCGATTGTTCTCAGCAAAGGCAGTGCCCAAGTTACCATCATTGGCACCTACGCAGCCAGCGGCGCGATCTCATGGAGAATTACCCCCTCCGGTGGGCGTGCAATTACCTACTCGGGACGCACTTCGGCTGATGGCATCGCGAACATCCGCGCCATCATCCCGAATAGTGGCTTGCTCATGGGCATGCTGCGCGTCGATGAGGAGCTCGATAACCAAGGTTCCCCCACCGGACAACTCAGCATCAGCTTGCTCCAGGGCTTTGATGGCTGGGAACCTGTCAGCTACGATCCGCAATAATTCATCAATCTGACGAAATCGTCACATGGGGGTCGTCGACATCTGTCGGCGGCCCCTTATTAATTCACGCACTTCGCACGCTATGCAATTTACATCGATTTACCTGCTGACTTTCCTGTTAGCTATGCCCGCCTTGTGCCAGTCCGCTCCGCCCAAAACGGAGGCGACGTTGGAGCAATCCAAGGAAAATCTCAAGCTTTGGCTCGAAACCGCACAGAAAAGACAATCCGAGGAAAATGCCTGGAAGTCGGACCAGGAAATTTTATCGAACTACAAGGAAGGACTCCTCGCAGAAAAAGCGACCTACCAAAAACAGATCGAGGAAGCGAAACAACGTGCCAGCGCTGCTTCTCAGGAATCGACGAATAAATTGAATCAACGCGATCAGTTCATCGCCGCGGAAAAGGCTCTCTCAGAACACTTGAAAACGATGGAAACGGAGTTTGTGAAGCAAATCCCGACGCTTCCTGCACCCCTGTTGAAAATGCCCAAAATGGCCACGGGCATCGAGACCCTCAAGAAGAATCTTTCCGCCCCCAACGAAGCAGAAAATGCCGATGTCGGAAAAAGAACTTCGAACCTCACGGAGATGATCGCCGAAATCGAAAAGTTCCAGCAAAATGTCACTGTGACGAATGAACTGCACAAGAACTCCTCTGGCCAGGAGTTTAACATGCAAGTCGTCTACATGGGACTCGCCATCGCATACGCGGTGAATGATGACGCCAGCTTCGCCCTGGTCGGTCGACCCTCGGAATCAGGCTGGAAGTTTTCTGAAAAGAATGAAATCGCCGCTGATGTCAAAAAACTCATCGTCACCGCCACCACGGAAAAAGACGTCTCTCTCACCATCCTTCCTGTTCCTGCTCCTTAATCCCTTTCCCTTTGATCAATTATGAAAAAGATTATCTACCAATCGATCCTCTTCACCGCACTCAGCTCGTTGGCGTTTGCCGCGAATACTGACTCGGTCTCACGCACGAAACAATTGATCGATGAAGCCGCTCAGGATTTGAGCAAGACTCTCGATCAATACAGCGACATGCGTCGCTTCACTTACAATGAGATCAATAAGCTAGACGATGAAGTCATCGCTCTCGCGAAAGAACTGCGCGCCCTGGAACGCGATGAGGAATTGCGTGGCATTAAGGAAAAGACTCTGGATAAGGAAATCGAACAACGCAAAACTCAGTTCGCTTACACCTCGGGCCTGCTCAATCAATACTCGAAGGCGTTTGTCACACGCATGCACCCTGCCGAGTACCAATTGCACAAAGATCAAATCGGCATCATCGATCAAGCCGCTCTCAATGCTGTCAATGAACCGGTCAAGGAAATCAATGAACGCGTGAAGGTGTTGTCGCTCGGCATCAAGCGACTCAGTGATCTCAGCGGCGGACATTCGTTTGCCGGAAAAGCCTTTGGCTTTGCTGGCCGATCGATCGATGGCAATTTCTTGCTCATGGGCCCGTCGGTGTTTTTCGCGGCGAATGACAAGATCTCCGAAGGCATTTGCCCCATGTCCGACACGGGCTCGGGCTACCCCGCTTTTATCTCGATCAATCAATCCGGCGGCATGATCGCG
>RDYF01000017.1 GCA_004293285.1 Verrucomicrobiota bacterium
ACGCTGAAGGGCAAGAAAGTGCTGAAGTTGTGTTCCTTCATGCCGCATGACGAAGCGGAGGCTTTGGCCTTGCGGGCCTCGCAGTGGTTGGCGAAAGGGGGGGGTAGCAGTGATCAGTGAGGAGATAGGAGATAGGAGATAGGAGATAGGAGATAGGAGATTTTGGATGTTGGATTTGGGTCTCACGCGAAGGCGCGAAGACACGAAGGTGGGAAGATGGGGAAAGACAGGGAGAGCCGTCGTCTCGGCGGCTGGGGCTTTTTTCGGGTTGTGGTTTGTCGAGGGGGATGAACGGTGCTTTTTCTGAGATAAGATGGGCTGGGCCACACGGGGCATGGATTTTTGTGAGAGGCTTGGCGCTTGGAAAGACGCCGCCACGGAGGGTGGGTTTTTTGAGGGGCTGTGATCCGAAAAATGAGATTGATCAACATCGGATCTAGCTCATAATGCGGGCATGGCGAGAGAAAAAAACATAACCTATGCTGCGACGGCGCAGGCGCGCACTGCACGCCGTCGCGCCTCTTGGAATCTTGTTGTTGCCAATAGCTTTGACGAGGCGGAGGCGGAAACGCGAGTGCTCTCGAAAAACTCCGTGAACCATTTTATGGCAAAGATCAAATTGGCGGCCGACTTCAAAGATTTCTTGAAATTGTGCCTGCAGAATGAAGTTCGCTTCCTCGTCATCGGCGGCTACGCTGTGATCCATCACTCGCGCCCGCGTTATACGGGAGATCTTGATGTGTGGATCGATTCTTCTCTGGATAATGCCAGACGTGTTGTCACCGTTTTGGAGGAATTCGGATTCCCGCCTGAGACACTATCCACGGAGATGATCACTGATGGCAAAAAAATCATTCGGATGGGTTTCGAGCCTATGAGGCTAGAGCTTTTTACTAGTATCCCTGGCGTTGCATTCAACAGCTGCTACGAACGTAGGGACTTGGTGAAGATTGGTCGCATGCACGTGCCTTTTATTTCGCTGCAAGACTTAAAAATCAACAAACTTGCCAGTGGCCGCCCCAAGGACCTACAAGACATGGAGGAGCTGCCTTAGTTCATGGAAGAGGGAAGAGGGATGTTGGATGTTGGATGTTGGATGTTGTTCTCACACGAAGGCGCGAAGACACGAAGGAGGGAAGATGGGGGGAGACAGGGAGAGCCGTCGTCTCGGCGGCTGGGGCTTTTTTCGGGTTGTGGTTTGTCGAGGGGGATGAACGGTGCTTTTTCTGAGATAAGATAGGCTGGGAGGCGGGGACGCCTCCGCTACGGAGGATGGGTTTTTTGAGGGGCTTGGCGCTTGGAAAGACGCCGCCACGGGGGGCGCTTGACTGGGTCTGCGGAACAGGCTAAGGTGATGATGTCACGCGTAGGAAGAAGTTATGAAAGCGAAAGGTGTGAAGTTTATTTACATAAAATGCCTTACTTACACGAGCAACAGTAGGCCTGTTCTGAACTTCAATGGTGTCAAATCGAACGTTGTTTTACTTCTGATTGATGCAGAAAATGGAATCCAGATGAAATTGCCCGCCAAGCCAGAATCCACGCTTGATCGAGATCAACGCAAAGCCTGGGAAGCGATGGTAACGCTTCTCCGTGATACGGATCAGGCAGACCAGAGATACGACGCATTACCAGAGTCTCAAAATGGGCGAATCGTCAGCACGGACATTGCCCGCTATCTGGATTCCCGTTACGCGAATACGCCGCTTGGCAAAGTGCGCGATATTCAGCCGAGCTGGGATCTTGCCTGGCGCTATGCGCAGGACCGTTTTCGAAGAGAATTAGGAAAGAGGGGCAAACGCAACATGGTGCGCTTCATGGCAGGAGGATGGGCCGCAGGGAAAACTCATGCTCTCGAGCATCATCAACCACCCGACCTCACCTGGGACGGAACTCTGGCCGATGCTCAATGGGCGGCGGAGATGATTGACTTGGCATTGGATCATCATTGGAGGGTAGAAATTGCCTATGTTTTTCGCGACATTGAACTCGCCTTTTACGGATCTGTGGAGAGAGGCAAAGAAGAAGGTCGTTATGTTCCTCTGGAATCTTTGCCCAAAAGTCACGGAGATGCGCAACGATCGGTGCGGGATTTGGCGTTTCTCTATGCCGAGGAACAGAATGTTTCTTTCATCATGATGCACAATCTCGGGACAAAAAATGTGCCGTGTGAACCCAAAAAATTGGAAATAGTTGATCTTGCGCCCTCGGGTGCATTGTATTATAGTCATTCGTATGAAAGCTACTACGTTCAAGTCGCGGCTGAAATCAGCAAAAGTTCGGCTCAAGGCCGCTAGCGCTGACGGAATGCCGGTGAAGCTGACACGGAAGTGGAGTGAGCCAAGTGTCAAAGCGATGAAAAAGGCTCTGGAGGGTGGTAATCCTCATCAGTTATCGGTTAGGGATCGCGCGAGCGCGTCTTCCAGTGGTGCTCACTAGTGAGCAACGAGGCGAATCTTGCACACGGTTCTTTTCATCACATCGCCCGAGAGCATTCGACGCGATGTTTCACTGAATTTCCATTCCTAGCGCTAGTATCAAGGCGAAGGGAGGGTTGAAGAGTGAATGGTGAAAACGGCTGAAGGCTTGTAGGCCGTTTAGACAAAACTGCTGAAGGCTTGTAAGCCGTTTGGACAGGAGCGGAAGTGACGAGCCCGAAGGGCGAGAAGCCGTGGGGTGGCTTCGAGTCAATGGTGGAGAAGATGGGAGGTGGGAAGATGGGGAAAGACAGGGAGAGCCGTCGTCTCGGCGGCTGGGGCTTTTTTCGGGTTTTGGTTTGTCGAGGGGGATGAACGGTGCTTTTTCTGAGATAAGATAGGCTGGGAGGCGGGGACGCCTCCGCCACGGAGGGGGAATTTTGGGGGTGTTTTTTGCGCTCGCCAAGTGGGAGGTGGGGATTTAGTTTTTGGGCGGTCTTGTGCTGCTGAGAGGTGAGCGGGACTTTTTCGATATGGGATCGGGCTTTGTTCAAAAGAAATCGGCACCCTGGGCGATGGCGCTGGGCGCGCTGGGAATTGTGTTTGGAGATATTGGCACGAGCCCTCTCTATGCGTTCCGTGAATGTTTTGCGGATGACGTGCCAGCGAGTGCGCAGAATTTGGGTGGGGCGGCTTCGCTGATTGTCTGGTCGATGATTTTGATTGTTTCGATCAAGTATGTGGCGCTGATTTTGCGGCTGGATAATAAGGGCGAGGGCGGGATTTTGTCGTTATCGGCACTGGTGCGGGGCTCGCGTTTGGCGCAGGGGCTGCGGGATCAACAGTGGGTGTTTGCGGTGGGTCTGCTGGGCGGGGCTTTGATTTATGCAGATGGCATGATTACGCCGGCGATCTCGGTGCTCTCTGCGGTGGAGGGTTTGACGGTGAAGGCACCGGAGTTGGGGGAATCGGTGGTGCCCATCGCGATGGGGATCATTGTGGCGATATTTGCGATTCAGCGCTTTGGCACGGGTCGGGTAGGAGTGTTGTTTGGGCCGGTGATTTTGTTGTGGTTTGTGGTTTTGGGTTTGTTGGGGGTGAAGTGGATTCTGGAGTGCCCGGCAGTGCTGTGGTCGCTCAATCCCTGGAACGGAGTGCATTTTCTGATCCGCGAGTCCTCGCATGCTTTGCCGATTTTAGCAGCGGTGTTTCTGTCCGTGACGGGCGGTGAGGCTTTGTATGCGGACTTGGGGCACTTCTCGGCGCGGGCGATTCGCATGGCGTGGTTTTTCGTGGCTTTTCCAGGCTTGGCCTTGAACTACCTCGGTCAGGCGGCGTTGATGCAGGTGCGGCCGGAATCGACGCATTCGTTTTACAATCTGGTGCCGGAGGCGGGGATCTTGCCCTTGACCTTGCTGGCGACGGCGGCGGCGATCATTGCGAGTCAGGCTTTGATTTCGGGGGCCTTTTCCTTGACCTCGCAGGCGATTCAGCTGGGGCTGATGCCGCGCTTGCGCATGCTCTACACCTCGGCGACGGAAAAGGGGCAGGTGTATCTGCCGCCGGTGAATTGGTTTTTGATGTTGGCGTGCTTGTATTTGATCTCGCACTACGAGGAATCGAGCAAACTGGCGGCGGCGTATGGCATTTCCATTTCCTTAACCATGGCGGTGACGACGGTGTTGTTTTATCAGGCATCGCGTGCTGTGTGGGGGTGGTCGGCATGGAAGAGCAAGCTGGTGGCACTCGGTTTCCTATTGATCGATGTGGCATTTCTCTTGGCGAATGGCTCGAAAATTTTGCATGGTGGGTGGATGCCCCTGGTGGTGGCGGCGGTCATCATTTTCTTGATGACCACGTGGCGTTGGGGTCGGGCGCGCTTGGGCGTGCGGATGGAAAAAGCGTCCTTGCCTGCGCCGATGTTGATCCATGAGCTACAGCGGAAGAACATTCATCGGGTCTCCGGCACGGCGTTTTACATGTGTGGTAAGACGGGAGGCATTCCGTTGGCGTTATTGCACAATTTGAAGCACAACCAAGTGCTGCATGAGCGGGTGGTGTTATTGCATGTGGAGACCTTAGATGCATCGCATGCGAGCGACGATGAGCGGAGTCGGATGGAGGATCTGGGCTTGGGCTTTGTGTTATTGCATCTGCGCTTTGGGTTTAGCGAAACGCCGAACGTGCCGATGGCCTTGAAGCAGTGCTTAGCCGACGAGTGGCGCTACGAGCCGCAGAAGTCGACCTTTTTCCTGGGTCGAGAAACCTACGCGATGAGTCAGGGCTTGAGTGCTTGGGAGCGAGTGAGATTGGCGATTTTTGCGTGGATGACGCGCAACGCGACGCCGGCGACGGCCTACTTTTCCTTGCCGCCGTCGCGGGTGGTCGAGCTGGGGGCGCAAATTACTTTATAAACAAAACGAGAAAATCATGAATGCTCAATGGTTAGGAATGTGGTTGTGCCTTGTGCCCGTGTTGGCGTGGGCGGCGCCGCAAAAAGTGGAGGTGACGGTGAACGATCAGATCCGCTACAGCACCAAAAAGATCGAGGCCAAGGTGGGAGTGCCGTTGGAAATCACCTTGCGGCATACGGGGAAAATTCCTAAGGCGAACATGTCCCACAACATGGTGATTGTGAAGCCGGGGTCGATGGTGGCAATGATTTCGGCGCGTTGTGTGGGGGCAAAAGACAAAAACTACGTGGCAGACGATGCCGATACCAAGTCGGCGATCGTTGTTGCTTCGCCGCAGATGGGACCTGGGGAGACGTATGTTTTGCGGTTCACGCCGACGCAGGCGGGGGAGTATCCCTTTTTGTGCACCTATCCGGGGCATTTTGGCGAGATGAACGGCGTGATTGTGGTGAAGTAGGCGTAAATTTTTGAGATTTTTTGATTTTTTTGCGGGCGAGCTTGACATTTTTTTGAGATTCTCTATCTTCGTCGCCCCGCGCGTTGGAACCGCGCGACCTTGTTGTATGAAAAGCAATCTTCACCCAAATTATCATCCTGTGGTTTTCGTTGACATGACCACTGGTGCTCGTGTGGTCACTCGCTCGACCAAGACCTCTGATCGCGTTGAAAACATTGATGGCGTGGATCATTTTGTGATTACCGTGGGTATCACCTCGGACTCACACCCCTTCTTCACGGGTCAGAAGCAATTTGTGGATACCGAAGGTCGTATCGACAAGTTCCAGAAGCGTTTCGGTGCCTCCGTGCGCCGCGCGGCCAAGCCGAAGCTGTAAGGCTGTTGGGTTGGCATACTGCCGATTTTCTTTCTTGTTGTTTCATGTTGTTTTTCCATCTGTCTTTCCACCGCTGGGCGGGGAAGGGCAGATGGTTTTTCGTGCAGAGATCTCTCGTATTAAGATAGCAAATGAAATCGAAACTGGCTGAGGCGCGCTTGTATGGCATTGTGGATTTGGGCTATGTGTCGGCAAACGCTGTGATTCAGGCGACGTACGAGCTTTGCGAGGGAGGGGTCGATATTCTGCAGCTGCGGGCCAAAAAGCAGAGTGAGGCCGAAATTTTATCGATGGCGCGGGAGATTGCGCCGATTTGTCGGCAATTTGGCATTCCCTTCATCGTTAATGATTTTCCGCGCATTGCGTGCGATGTCGATGCCGACGGCGTGCACATTGGTCAGGACGATGGTTCCTTGGCAGACGTGCGAAAAGTTGTGGGAGAGACGATGATCGTGGGGCGGTCGACGCATTCGCTAGAGCAAGCGCGAGCGGCGTGGCAGGAGGGTTTTGATTACTTGGGATTTGGCCCTTTGTATCCGACGCCGACCAAGTTGGGTCGACCGGGGATTGGATTGGATGCGATTGCGGCGATGGAGCGAGAAATTGGGTCAAAGATTCCAGTGTTTTGCATTGGGGGAATCACCTTTGAGACACTGGACCAGGTGATCCGTGCTGGCGCGAGACGAGTGGTGATGGTGTCTGCATTGTTGCAGAGCAAAGACATCCGTGCTGCGGTGAAGAGTGTGAAGATCTGAAGAGGGGAGAGGGGAGGGAATTTTGGATCCTACTTCGCTCGTTGAGCTACGAAGGACAAGTTTTGGATGTTGGGATTGCTTTTTTTGGTGATCTCACACGAAGGCACAAAGGCACAAAGGCACGAAGGTGCGGGATGGGTGGAGGAGTAGGGGGGGGAGCTGTGAAGGGGGCTGGTGGGCTTTTTAGTGTGTGTAGTTGTTGCCGAGATTCATTGCGTAGGGGCGGGAGACGCCGGTGATTTCCTTGCCGAATTTATCGCCTTCGCCATCGTAGAAATTGCGGTTGAGCATGGTTTCCGAGAGGACCCAGCCGAGGGCGGCGATGTCGGCTTTGGCGCGCATGATGGCGATTTGAACTTTGCTGTGATCGTAGTCTGTTGCGAGTGGACCAGTGGGATCGATCTCCACGCGATAGCGATCGACATCGCGTTTTTCTAGGTCGCACATGGTCGGGTAAATTTCCGTACCGCGACTGGTGATGCGTACGAGTTGGAAACCATGAGCTTGGAGGATGGGAGAAATTTCCGCGGCCTTGGTCAGATAGAATGCTTGGATCAATTGAATGCTGGCTCGATCGAACGCGCTTAGTTGAGTTGCGGCTTCGGCGAGCGGCTGGGCGAGAAGTTTGGCAGAGAATCGCGCTTGGGTCGATTTGCTCGCGTGAGTTGCTTGGAGGAACTCAGCAAAAGTGCCTTGGGCTTCAGGGTGTTGGCGCAAGTAGTCTTGGACGATGCGTGCGCTGTATTGGCCAAAGCTGCGGATCGACTGGAGGCTTCCGGCTTGACCGCAATCGAACAAGTCATTCAGCACGATGCCGGATTGTTTTTCAAAGTGCTGCTTCACGGCGGGCAAGACATCGGTGCGCGAGGAGTCGATTCGGCCATCGGCGAGAAACGCCAGTTGCAGACCGCAGTCATCGACAAACAGGTCAAAGCCTTTGATTTTCGATTGCGAGCGAATGGGATTGGGGGGGGTATTGCGTTCGACAAAAGCGTTCCAGGTCGGCGAGCCGGCTTGCATGTCGGTAGCGTATTGGCTGTAAGAGCGAAGCACGCGGTCGATGAGCGGTCGGACCACGGGGTCGACTCGTGTGAGGACGATTTCCTTCACGGTTTTTTCCGGCTGAGCTGCATGGAGAGCGCGGAGTTCCGTCACTTTCTGGGCAATGGCTGCGGTAAACTCGCGGGTGCCAGAGCGCGAGCGACCTTTGGCGATTTGATAGGGGCCTTGAGCGATATCGCCGACGAAATAGCCATCGGCAAGAACTTCCAAGATCGCCGCTTTGATGAGTTCGGCTGCGAGGATGTTGGCGCTGCCACCGATGTGCAGCAGCATCTCTGCGGCGGCATCGATGAGCGCCACGGGGTTTGCCTTGTCTTGACCGGCAATGTCATCGGCCGTGCCGCCCATGGTTTCAAACATCGACACCGCGCGTGGGTCATTCGGGTTGGTATTGTTCGAGCTGACAAGGCCGACACCGCCCGTGACTTTTGCGGCGATGTCCGAGCCGATATCGCCGAACATGTTTGTGGTGACCACGACATCGAATCGTTCGGGGACTGCGGCAATGGCGGCGAGTCCGTCATCGATGATCATAAAATTCGCAGCGATGGCCCGATCGCCGAGTTTTTCCGCGGTGTAGTCCTTGGCGACCTTGAGGAACGCTTCCTTAAACAGGCCGCCGGTAATTTTGAGAATATTGGGTTTTTCCAGAGCAGTCACCTTTTTCCGGCCATCGCGCAGAGCGGCTTCGAAAGCGGCGCGGCAGATCAATTCACAGCCTTCGGGGGTTTGGTGGCGCAGGGCTTGGGGGTAATTGCGGGCCAGGCGGTGTTCGATCGAAGCATAGAGATCCTCGACATTTTCGCGGACAAAAAGCAAGTCGACGCCCGGCATACCGGGAGCGATGGGATCAAGAGTGACACAGCGGCGGATGTTGGCGTATTGTTCAAAGCCCTTGCGGATCGTGACATTGCGGCTGGGTTCATCGCCTTCATCGAGAGTGCGAAGCGCGCCCTTAAGCACGGCATCGGCTTTTGCGGCATCGACAAGAGTTTGTTTTTCCAGCTGACCGACGAGATTTTTGACAGCAGCAAGGGTATCTGGTTGCAGTTTCGCGAGGAGCTTTTTGTAAAAGTCATTGATATTGCCAGCGGTGCGAGCTTCCGTTTTGGCGGCTTCCTCCAGTTCTGCGGCGACGACGAGTGGGTCCTGAGAGCCGAATTGTGCTTGGTAAACTGCGGGATCGTTTTTTTGGAGCAGGGGGAAAAGATCGCGGGCATCGGGATAGCCGAGGCTGCCATCGACATATTGAAGATTCAAGCCCGTGGCGGCGAGAACCGTTTGGGTTGCCGCGATGCATTCGGGGCCAATGCCTTGGCCTTTGATTACGAGGATGGTGGAAGAGGGCGCGGAGGATGGATTGTGGCTCATGATCAGGAAGTGCGAGAGATTCTCAAATGCCACAGGCCCAGGGGCGCAGCGCCACCCGTTAGCCTGAGTCGGCGGCACTAAAGCGCATTCGAGCGATTTGGCAAATGGATTTTTCTGAGAGCTGTGGGAGAGCAGCGAACATGCCAAAAAGAGCGAATTTTCCCATTTGCGTTATGGTTTTTGCGGCGCGGGCAGCTCCATGATTTCGATATTGCGGAACCACACAGCTTGTCCTTCGGCTTGAAGTGCAATGTGACCACGTGCGAGCTGCAACGGTGCTCCTGCTTTGATGAGCGGCTCTGCGGGGGTAATCGGGCAGGAAGCATCGAGCACAGGCTTTTGGAACCGCAGTACTTCCTTGCCATTTACGCGATGAATCGCGAGTTCATGGCCATGGACTTCGAGTTCGATTTGGACCCATTGCTCAGCGGGGAAAGTCGGAGCGCTCGAACCGAGGATGTGATCTTTGATGAGTTTGCCACCAACCGAAACATGAGTGCCGGGAGTGCAGAGATTGCCCGTCGCGCGTGGGCCATTTCCTTCGTCGGCCAAAAACTGAAATTCCAAGCTCGCGGGGAATGCTTGATTGAGGGTTAGGCTTTGCGGCGATTGCGAATGATACATCACACCGCTATTGAGATTCACGTAACTCGGGGCGTCGGCGAGTCGTTTCCCGACAAAGCGATATTCGAGTCGGAGTCGGTAGTGCGAGAAAGCTTGATTGGTGTAAAGGTGGCCAAATTTCCCCTCAAAGCGGGGATATTGATCATAGCAAGCCTTGAGGATGCCGTCCTCGACGCGGAATGTTTGCAGAGCATTTTCGCCCACGGGGTATCCGGTAATTTTGGGGGTCCAGCCCGAGAGGTCTTTGCCATTGAAGAGAGGTTTCCACGCGGATTCTTCGGCAGAAATCGGTGGCAGCGAGCAGAAGATCGACAAAACGAAGGCCAAAGAGCGCAGGGTGGTGTGCATGGAACCAATCTGCGATAGATCGAGAAGACTGACAAGCAGACATTCTGCCCGAGAAATCGACGATTCACGTTGACCCCCATCGATTTTTTGCTATCGTTCCAGCAGCCGCAAGGACAACAGCGGCGCACCTAAGTGACACAACAAGCTGATATCGATTGGGGTCTATTTCCGAGTCTCGCCTGGATTCGTTGCACAGGAAAAGGGAATTTTTTGGCCAGCCCGATGGTGAAGGAATGTGCCGAGCGCGCGATGAGCGGAGGTGAAATCCATGTGGTGGTCGACTTAGAAGCTTGTTCGGGGATGGATTCCACGTTCATGGGCATGTTGGCAGGTTTAGCGATCAAGTTGGCGAAGCAGTCGACGGGTCAGTTGTTGCAAATTGCGGGCGCGTCGGAGAGAAACGTCCAATCGCTAGAAGATTTAGGGCTCGATGCGCTGATGGAAATCAACCCTGAAGCGGCGGAATGGCAGGGTCAGGTGAATCAGATTCGCGCCAATTTGGTCGCTTGGCGCGGTCACGATGTGGTGGCCAAAGAGCGGAGCCAAATTGTGCTGGAAGCTCACCAGATTCTTTCGGCGACCAGTGAGGAAAATGCTCGCCGATTTGAGACCGTCGTGCAAATGCTCGAAAAAGATCTCGGTTCTCAGGCTCCCTAGCCTACTATCTCGCTGTCCCGCTTACGTTGTATGATTTACGAACACCCCATCATCTTTGGATCATGTCTTCTGACGGTGTTGGTGGCAGTGTGGGGCTGGCGTAGCTTGCGTCGAGCGAAACGACTGGAGCAGGAGAAAACCGACATTGTCTGTGAAGAAGAGCGGATGTTTCACTTCCTGCACGATCTCGGTGAGGCCATTGAGAAAGATTCGTCGCCGAACAGCGTGAACCGAATGATCGTCGATGGGGTTGTCGACGTCGTGAGCGCGCAAGGTGGTGCGATGTATCTCAGCAATGAATCGCGCGAGCTATTGGTGCCCAAGTATGTGAGTGACCAATGTCCACAATTGATCGGTTTGCCTTTGGAATTGGCACGTCGTGCGAAGAAAGATTCGCGCGCGGTCGACAGCCACATTCGCTTGTCGAATCAGGCCAATGACGAGGGCATTTTGGGGCACTGCTTGATGGTGGGAAAACCGGTTCACGTGACTGACGTCAAAACGCATGAATCTTTTCGTGATGCTTTCGTGAGTTACGAAGAAGATGTTTCCGCCATGCTCGCGCCTTTGCGTCATGGGGGCAAAGATCTAGGCGTTTTGGCGGTGGCGAAGCCCCACAGCATGGGGCATTTCAACGAGCACGATTTCTCGGTCTTCCGATCTGTGGCCGAGCAATCGTCCTTTGCCTTGGGAAATTCCCTGGTGCATCTGGAAGCGAACGAAAAGCGGTCGCTCGAAAACGAGTTGCGGACCGCGCGCGAGGTGCAGCGCATTTTGTTGCCGCAGCAAAACCCGCGCATCGAGGGCTATCGAGTCGCCGGCATGAATACGCCCGCGCGCATCATCAGTGGCGACTACTACGATTTCATTGATCTCGGCGAAAAGCGCTGGGGCCTGGTGATTGCCGACGTATCCGGAAAAGGTGTGGCGGCAGGTTTGCTGATGGCCATGTGCCGAAGCGTTTTGCGCTGTGTGGCGGTGGGTGAGACATCGCCCGCCAAAGTTTTGGCCTTGGTCAATCGACAGCTTTTCCCCGACATTCGCGAGGACATGTTCATCAGCATGGCCTATCTGATCCTGGATGGCGATCGGGGTGAAGCGGTGATGGCGCGTGCCGGGCACGATCCCGCCTTTTGGTTTCACAAATCGACGGGAGAAGTCACCGTCATCAAGCCCTCCGGCTTGGCGGTGGGGATTGACGAAGGCAGCGTGTTTGAGCGCGTGACCAAAGACTACGCATTCCAGATCGAGTCGGGCGATTGCTTGTTGCTTCACACCGATGGAGTCAAAGAAGCGCTGAATGCGTTAGAAGAAGAATACGGTATCGAGCGGATGAAACAAACATTCTGCGAGAGTGCTCCCATGGGAGCCGAGGTCGTGCTGCAAGAAATGGCGCGTTCGCTGAAGTTGTTCCATGGTGATGCCCCACAGATGGACGACATCACGATGGTAGCGTTAGAAAAACGCCCCTCGGCGTAACAAACACCGAGAGGCGAAAAAAGAAAAGAACCAACAAAAGGAATTACATTTCCAGCAACATGCGAGTGGGGTTTTCCAGGCACTCTTTGATGCGGATGAGGAAGGTCACGGCTTCCTTGCCATCGATCAAGCGGTGATCATAGCTCAATGCCAGATACATCATCGGACGGATTTCCACTTTGCCATCCACCGCGACGGGGCGCTGTTGAATGGTGTGCATGCCCAAGATACCGCTTTGCGGAGGGTTGAGGATGGGGGTGCTCAGCAGTGAGCCATAGACACCACCATTGGAAATGGTGAAGACGCCACCTTGAAGATCTTCCATCGCGATTTTGCCTTCGCGGGCTTTGGCGGCGTAGTTGAGAATGTCTTGCTCCACTTCTGCGAAATTCTTGCGATCGCAGTCGCGCAACACCGGGACGATAAGGCCTTTTTCCGTGCCGATGGCGACACCGATGTCGTAAAAGTGATTTTCAATGATGTCATTGCCATCGATCATGGCATTGATTTGTGGGACGTCCTTCAGTGCTTGGACCACAGCTTTCACGAAGAAAGACATAAAGCCGAGTTTGACGTTGTATTTCTTCAAAAAGTCATCCTGCACCGATTTGCGCAAGTTCATGACGGCGGTCATATCAACTTCATTGAACGTCGTAAGAATGGCAGCGGTTTGCTGGGCATTGACCAAATGATTGGCGATTTTGCGGCGCAGCATCGACATTTTCTTGCGTGTGGTGCGTCCATCGATCGCCACCGCAGCCGGTGCGGAAACGGGTTCAGGAGTCGGAGCGACCAAGACAGGAGCAGGAGCCACTACGGGCGCGGGTGCAGGCGCTGCAGTCGGAGCCGGTGCCGGTGCGGCGGCGGCGGGTGCAGGAGCTGCGGGTGCGGGGGATGCGGCAGCGGTTGCGCCTTCTGCGATCGAAGCAATGACGGCGCCGATGGCAACTTCAGTGCCTTCGGGAACGATGATCGAGAGCTTGCCGTCGGCGGGTGCTTCGAGTTCCGAAGAGACCTTATCCGTTTCAAAAGTGACGAGAGTTTCTCCTTTGCTGACAATGCTGCCATCGGCCTTGTGCCAGCGGGCGACATTGGCGGAGGTGATAGATTCTCCGAAGGTTGGGACTGTGATATCGAGTGACATGAGGCAATAGAGGTGAGCGTTGTGGTCAGTTAGATAGAGAAAGCGGATTGGAGCAGGGCTTTTGTTTCACGATAGTGCATGGCCTTCGAACCCGCGGCGGGGCTAGCGGCTTCTTCGCGTCCGGCGTAGGCCAGATCGCGACCGACCACTTGACGGAGTCGTGGTGCAATGTAAGTCCAAGCGCCCATGTTTTGTGGTTCCTCTTGGCACCAGACAAATTGGCTGGCGTTGGTGAATTCGCTGACGAAAAGACGAGCGAGCTCGTGGTGGAATGGATACAATTGCTCCACGCGAATGATGGCAGTGTCGTAAATCTGGTGCTCTTTGCGATAGGCATCCAGATCGTAGAACACCTTGCCGGAGCAGAAAATGACGCGTTGGATGGCGCTGGCATTGTTGTGTGCGGCCGTATCGGGGAGGATTTCTTGGAAGCAGGTGCCTGGCAAGAAGTCGGCCAGACTGGAGACCGCTTCTGCACGAGTCAGCAAGCTCTTGGGTGTCATCAAAATGAGCGGCTTGCGGAACTCGCGACGCTTTTGACGGCGGAGTGCGTGGAAATACTGAGCAGGGGTGGTGAAATTGCCGACGATCATGTTGTCATCAGCGCAGAGCTGCAAGAAACGTTCCAATCTTGCGCTGGAGTGCTCGGGGCCTTGGCCTTCGTAGCCGTGAGGGAGCAGGAGCACGATGTCCGACGGAGTTTGCCATTTCGATTCAGCGGAAGCGATGAACTGGTCGATGATCACCTGAGCGCCATTCGAGAAATCGCCGAACTGAGCTTCCCACATCGTGAGCATGTTCGGTGCGCCGAGCGAGTAGCCGTAGTCAAAGCCGAGCACGGCGAACTCGGAGAGCAGCGAGTTGTAAACGCAGAAGCGTGCTTGGTTTTCGCTGAGATTCTTCAGAGGGAAATAGCGCTCGCGATTTTCGTAGTCGTAGAAAACGGCGTGACGTTGGCTAAAAGTGCCACGGCGGCAGTCCTGGCCTGAGAGGCGGACGGGGTTTCCTTCCATCAACAAACTGCCCCATGCCAAGCTTTCGGCGAGAGCCCAATCGATGTTTTGGCCTTTTTCGATGGCTTCGCGACGACGCGGCAAAAAGCGTTTTTCGAGAGTGGGGTGGAGGTGGAAAGTTTCTGGCACGGTCGTCAGAACCTCGCCAATGTGCTTGAGAGTCGCATCAACCACACCTGTCGGCACAGGAGCGTGGTGGTAAGCAGGTTGTTCAATCGCGGTAGAGCCGCTGAAGGCCGTGCGGTCGCCTTTTTCTTGGAGCTCGACCATTTTCTGGTAGCCGGCTTCCAGTTTGTCCCAAATGGCCTTTTCGATGGCATCTGCTTCCTCTTGAGAGAGTGTGCCGTTATCGATCAGCTCTTGCTTGTAAAGGAAATTGATCGGTTTGCGCGAAGCGATCGATTTGGCAATCAGCGGCGCGGTGAAAGCGGCTTGGTCGGTTTCATTGTGACCTTGGCGACGGTAGCAGTACATGTCGATGACGACATCGCGGCTGAACTGTTGACGGAAATCCAAGGCAAACTGAGCGGCCCACCAGAGTTCCTCCGGGCGCTCGCCATTGACGTGCAAGATCGGTGCTTCGATCATCTTCGCGATGTCGGTCGCGTAGGCCGAAGAACGAGCATCGGCCGGCATGGTCGTGAAACCAATTTGGTTGTTGATGACCAAGTGAATCGTGCCACCAGTGCGATAGCCTGGGAGCTGAGAAAGGTTGATGACCTCGGCAACAGAACCTTGGCCGGCAAAAGCGGCATCGCCGTGAATCAAGAGCGGCAGGACGCGTTTGCGGTCAGTGATGTGACCGTCGTCTCCGATCAGGCGCTGACGGGCGCGGGCTTTGCCCTCGACGACAGGATTGACGGCTTCCAAGTGACTCGGATTCGCGGCGAGGCTGACTCGCACTTCTCCGCCGCCCACCTTGCGCACGCTTTCGTAGCCGAGGTGATATTTCACATCGCCATCTCCAGCGACCAGGTCGGGCTCATAATTCGGAGTGAACTCGTAAAGGATCGTCGTCAGCGACTTCTGCACAAAGTTCGACAACACATTCAGTCGGCCACGGTGAGCCATGCCCATTTCAATCTCTTGCACGCCCGAGCTGGGGCAAGATTCCAAAATGGCATTGAGCACGACCAATGCGCCTTCGCCTCCTTCGAGAGAGAAACGCTTTTCCCCGATGAACTTCTTGCCGAGGAACGTTTCGAAAATTTCTGCTTCCATCAGCCACTGCAGCGACTTGATGCGCTGTTCGCGCGATTCCGGAGCGCGGCGTGGGCGATTTTCAATGCGTTCGCGCACCCAGTGACGGATGGCGGTGTTGTGAATGTGCATGAACTCGAAACCAATCGAGCCAGCATACGTTTCCTCCATGACGCGGAAAAAATCCCGCAGTTTCATGCGTTCACCGCTGCGGAAAAAGGCGGAAGCTGCTTCTTTTTCCATATCCGCTTCGCCAAATCCCAGAGCTTCGGGAGTGAGGCGGGGATTGGTCTCAGGTCTGCCGTCGAGCGGATTGATGTGCGCTTGAGTATGACCGAGGCGACGATAGTTTTCGACGATGCTCGTCACTTTCGCGCGAAAATCAGGCTCGCCCTGAGGAGCCAATTGCTCCGTAGCGGCCGAAGAAGTCGCAGCGCTCGATTGCGCGCGCTGGGGAGGTTGTGCCACACCGAGCGAGAAACCCTCAAAAAATACGGCCCATGTGTGGTCGACGGAATCGGGATTGGCGCTCCAGCGAGCATACATTTCATCCAGCAATTCAACGTTCAAGCGCGCGCTTACGGAGTGTTTCATAATCAAAAACGGTTGGAGGCAAAAATCGCGAGAAATTCACACTTGGCGCGAAGCGCCGGGATGTTCATAGTCGCTGCGCGGCAGAAGTCAACATCACAAAGCGAAAAATCTCTACATGATTGAAGTGCATCAACTCACCAAATTCTATGCGGGACACCAAGCGGTGCGAGGCATCTCTTTTCATGTCGAGCGTGGGGAAATCGTTGGATTCCTAGGGCCTAACGGTGCAGGGAAGACGACCACTTTGCGCATGCTCACGGGCTATCTTCCGCCGACATCGGGCACGGCGCGCATCGCAGGGTATGACATATTTCGTGAATCGCTCGAGGCGCGTCGAAAAATCGGCTACATGCCGGAAAATGTCCCGCTTTACGATGACATGCGGGTGCGCGAGTATCTCAATTTCCGCGCTCAACTCAAAGGTCTGGACGGCAAACGCACTCGACAGCGCGTGAGCGAGGTGCTCGACACCTGCGGACTGGAGTCGGTCAAAAAGAAGATGATCAAGACCCTTTCCAAAGGCTATCGTCAGCGCGTAGGGCTCGCCGATGCACTCGTTCACGATCCTGAGCTGTTGATTCTCGACGAGCCCACCAACGGCTTGGACCCGAATCAAATTCGTCAAATTCGCGAGTTGATCAAGCGCTTGGGGGAATCGCACACCATTTTGGTATCGACCCACATTTTGCACGAGGTGGAAATGACCTGCAACCGCGTGATCATCATCGATAGCGGGAAAATTCGGGCGTCGGACACTCCGGCGAATCTCGTCCAACAAATGCGCGCTGCAGGTCGCGTCACGGCGGAGATTTTGGTTGCTCCCACTGTGGCTGCGGAAGCGATGGGACGCATCGATCGGATCAAAAAAGTCCGGACAGAAGAGCTCGAGGATGGTTGGAGCCGATTCCACGTACTGAGCGATTCGGGGAGTGATGTTCGCGAAGCGATTGCCCAACTTGCGGCCCAGTATGGTTGGCCCTTGCGCACCGTCTATCGCGACGAGCCGACGCTCGAGGACGTGTTTGTCGAAATGACCCGCAAGGATTGATCAGCGTGGCAATTGATCAGCGTGGCAGAGTGCCGCCATTGAGCCACCACAGCGCGCCATTGAGTAGTGCAGCGAAACTGACCCACAAGGCGTAGGGAATGAGCAGCATGCGGGCGGATCGATCACAGCGGCCGAATTGGCGGATCAAAACGGCGATCATTAGCCATAGCACGACAATGTCGAGCATCGCGAAATCGGCGCGGCCTATGCCAAAAAACAGCCAGCTCCAGAGTGCTTGGAAGATCAAATGAATCCCGTAAAGCCAAAGCGCGCCGTGGTTTTTTGCGCCGCTGCGCCAGACTCGCCATGCGGCCACAGTCATCATGAGATAGAGGATGGACCACACGGGGCCAAACAACCAGGCCGGCGGAGCCCAGCTGGGTTTTGCCATGATCGCATACATCTGCGGTGAGGCCTGCGATGCCGCTGCTCCGACTGCGGCGGCGGCGAGGGTGATCATCAGGAAAAATCCAAACGCGGCGAGCGAGCGCAGCCATCGGGGCAAAGATTTCATCGTGAGAAACTAAACCGGCGATTGGCGGCGTCAAGCTCGCGAACTCCCTTGCTTTTCCGAAAAATTCATGATTCTTTGCCTGCCCACCTTTATGAATGCCGCCGAGATCCGCCAGAGCTTCCTCGATTTTTTCCGCGAGAAACAGCACACCATCGTGCCATCGGCATCGCTGATGCCGCAGTCGCCGGGTTTGCTCTTCACCAATGCGGGGATGAATCCCTTTGTCCCGTATTTCCTCGGCGTGGACAAGGCACCCTACGATCCGCCACGTGCCGCTGACACGCAGAAATGCATCCGCGCGGGCGGCAAGCACAACGATCTCGAAGATGTTGGCTACGACACCTATCACCACACGTTTTTCGAAATGTTGGGCAATTGGTCATTTGGCAACTATTTCAAAAAAGAAGCGATTCAGTGGGCTTGGGAATTGGTTGTCGAGCGCTGGGGGCTGCCGGCTCATCGACTCCACGCATCGGTCTACGCGCCCAAGCCCGGCGATCCAGGCGAGTTCGATCAAGAGGCCTACGACATCTGGGCTGAGCTGTTTCGCTCGAAGGGTTGCGATCCGGCGGTGCAGATCGTCAACGGCAATGTCAAAGACAACTTCTGGATGATGGGCGAGACGGGTCCTTGCGGTCCTTGTTCCGAGCTGCATGT
This sequence comes from Verrucomicrobiota bacterium, assembly GCA_004293285.1. Lineage (GTDB taxonomy): Bacteria > Verrucomicrobiota > Verrucomicrobiia > Verrucomicrobiales > Akkermansiaceae > UBA956. Next base: position 18,131 of record RDYF01000017.1, read on the forward strand.
CAATCTGACCCCGGAAGGCGACCCTGCCACGGGTCGATTGTTGGTCAATAACGACTCCGATCTGTGCATCGAGATTTGGAACTTGGTCTTCATTCAATACAATGCCGAGGCCGACGGCACTTTCCGCGAGTTGCCTGCCAAGCACATCGACACCGGCATGGGCTTCGAGCGCGCCTGCTCCATCATTCAAGGCACCAAGGGCTTTACGGATTTCTCGCAAAAGCCCAGCAACTACGCCACCGACGTCTTCACCCCGATTTTCCGCAAGCTGGAAGAGTTGAGCGGCAAAACCTATGTCAACATCTACCCCGAGCTCGGAGCAGATCGTGCGACATTTTCCGAAGAAATGAAAACGGCCATCGCGTTCCGAGTGATTGCCGATCACTTGCGCACGCTGAGTTTTTCCATCGCCGATGGCATCATGCCGGGAAACAATGGTCGGAATTACGTGCTCCGCCGCATTCTGCGTCGGGCCGTGCGCTATGGTCGACAGCTTGGATTTTCCGGAGAGAAGCCATTTTTCGCCGCGTTGGTGCCGACTCTCGTCGCGGAAATGGGCGGAGTTTTCCCCGAGCTGAAACAGCGCCAAGCGGTCATCGAGCAGACTTTCTCGCAAGAAGAAGCCAGCTTCAACCAGACGCTCGATCGCGGGCTGAAGCGGTTTGAAGAGGCCGCAGGGGAAATGAAGTCGGGCGTCAGTGTGTTCTCCGGCGACATCGCCTTTGAGCTCTATGACACCTATGGTTTTCCGATCGACCTGACCGAATTGATTTGTGCCGAGCGCGGATTGAAGGTCGACATGCCGCGTTTCGAAGCCCTGATGCAGGAACAGCAAGAGCGTTCTCGTGCTGCGCAGAAATCCACCGTCGTGCGCGCGCTGGACATTTCGACCGAAGCGGTCACTGAGTTCGTCGGCTTTGATCACGATTCTTGCGAGGCGACGATTCTCGAAATTCACGCGCAAGAAGATGCGCTTTTTGTGATCACCGACAAAACCGTTTTCTATGCCGAAATGGGTGGCCAAGTGGGCGACTCGGGATCGCTGAATGGCCTTCCCGTGAGAGGTGTGCAGCAGATCGGCAAAGCACGTGCCGTCGTTGTATCGGCGGAGGCTGCGCTAGCGGTCGGAGACAAAGTTACTTTGCAGCTCGACACCAGCCGTCGTCGTCCCATCGAGGCCCATCACAGTGCTACGCACTTGTTGCATTGGGCATTGCACGAAGTGGTTTCGCAAGACGCGGCGCAGCAAGGTTCTTCGGTCGATGAATCGCGCCTGCGCTTTGACTTCAATAGCAGTGCCGTCACTCCCGAGCAGCTCGCAGCGATGGAACAGAAGGTGAATGCCGCGATTGTGGCCGACGATTCCGTTTCCTGGACAGAGGTCAAGCATGCGGAGGTCAAGGGTCGTGCCGACATCATGCAGTTTTTCGGCGACAAGTATGGCGAGGTCGTGCGCGTGGTGCAGATCGGCGGACAGCCAAATCAGCTAAATGGTTACGCGCAAGAGCTTTGCGGCGGAACCCATGTTCGTCGCACGGGAGAGATCGGTCTTTTCAAAATCAAGTCCGAGGGTGCCATCGCCTCGGGTGTTCGTCGGATTGAAGCCGTTTGCGGCGAGTCGGCATGGGGCTACCTAGCCGAGCAAGCGCAGGAATGGCGCGAGGAAATGGTCGCGGCCCAGCACAAGCTTGCGGCGGCTCAGGAAAAACTGCGCGCTGTGGGCGAGTCGGTCGAATCCGTGGAAGTCATCGCAGATCCCTTGGCCGCGGTGCTCGTCGAGCGCCCCGACATCACGGTGATTCATGCTGCTTTGGCGAAGGGTCAGCAGGCATTGACAGACATCCAGCAAGCGGCGGTTGAGGCTGAGAAGCGCTGGAAAAAAATCCAGTCGTCTCAAGCCGCGCGTTTGGCCGATGAGGCATTGGCCGATGCCGTGACGGCGGGTCAGCCAATGGCCATGAGTTTCGAGGCCGATGCCTCATTGCTACAAGAACTCCTGAACGGCCTGAAAAAGCGGCAATTCGCCCAAGCTGGGGCATTTTTGATCGACGATGGCGAAAAGCTGCACCTCGGCACCTACTGTGGAGCTCAGGCCAAGGCCTCCGGCAAAGCCGCGGGGTCGATGTTGCAGCAATTGGCTGCTCTCGGCGGTGGCAAAGGGGGCGGGAATCCCGAAATGGCTCGTGGTGCAGCCCCAGATCGGACGAAGCGAGGCGAGATCGAAGCAGCTATGAAATCTCTTATTTCCTAAAAATATGACATCTCTCACTGACATCGTGACTTTTCTGGATCACGAGCTGCGCATCGTCGAAATCGCCGACTACAGTGGTTCGATCAATGGCTTGCAGTTGCAGAACGATGGTCGTGTCAGCAAGGTCGTGGCGGCGGTGGATGCCTCCTTGCCTGTCGTGCGCAAGGCCATCGCCGCTGGCGCCGACCTCCTAGTGGTCCATCACGGTATGTTTTGGCAGGGGGCGCAGCCGCTGACAGGAGCCTTTTATCAAAAAATTCACGAGGCCATAGAGGGAAACTTGGCGATCTACAGCGCGCACCTCCCGCTCGATATCCATCCGCAGTGGGGCAACAACGTCCTGCTCGCAGAGGCCATTGGCATGACGCCAACGGGCACTTTTCTGCCTTACAAAGGACAAAATGTCGGTCTCACCGGTGAAATCAGCATCCATCGGGATGAATTGCGCGAGCGACTCGAAGCTGCTGTCGGCGGTCCTGTGCTGCTCTGTCCCGCAGGACCAGAGCGCATCGAGCGCGTCGGCCTTTGCACGGGCGGCGCAGGCAGTGAGCTGGCTGCTGCCCGCGGGTTCGATGCTTTTATTTCTGGAGAAGGACCTCATTGGAGCTATCCGATGGCCGAAGAAATGGGGCTGAACTTGTTTTTGGCTGGTCATTACGCCACAGAAACCTTCGGGGTTAAGGCGATTGCGTCAGTGCTCGCGGAGGCTTTTGCTCTGCAAAGCGACTGGATCGATCATCCGACCGGACTCTGAGTGCGCGGCAGATTGTTAGAAAAAAGGATTTTTTTTAAAAAATTTCTTGCCATCCCCCTCCTTTTTGGCTAATTGTTCTTCGTGAACGCGGGCATAGCTTAGTGGTAAAGCGCTATCCTTCCAAGTTAGACATGCGGGTTCGATTCCCGCTGCCCGCTCCATATTTCGCGGCAATAATAAACAAAAACAAACAAAAATCATGAAACAAGCCATCCCCTACGCTCTGCTAGGCCTCGTCATGTCAGGCGTAAGTTTTGCTGAAGAAATCAGCGCGTCTCCTGCTGCACAGCCATCCGGCGCCCCTGCGCCTGAGCAAGTGTGCTTTGATACAGCCGCCACCTTCCGCAAGGAAGTTGCTGCCCAACCTTCGCTCGTTCTCCAACTGGTTGAGAATGCTCTGCGCATCAGCCCCAATTGCTCCTGCGAAATCGTCAAGTCTGCCATCGAGGCCACTCAAGCAGACATCAAGCTCGTAGCCTCGATCGTCGAAGTGGTCGCCGTGACCGAGCCGGAGCAACTACGCATTTCTGCCCAATGCGCCATTGCCGTCGCTCCTGATGCGGTGGAAGAAGTGCACGCTGTGCTCGCGAAGTATGATCCTGCCACGGGAGAGTCCGGATTGGACTCGGAAAAGGGATCGAAAAGCGGCAAAGATGGCGCTGCCCCTGCTGTTGCTGAAGAAAAGTTGCCCAATCCGCTCGATTTCCCCGGCACAGGTAATGATAATGCTGTGAATCTCAGTCCAAACTCTCCCGGCGCCACTTCGGGATGGGGCCTGGGACTTGCTGGCAACCCTGCCGCCGTGGCTTCTGGCACTGGCGGTAACGGTGGCACTGTCACAACAGGTATCAATCCAGTCAACTAAGCGATTCGGTTGGTGATTTGATTTTTCCCTACTCATTTATTGATTTTAATCCTCTCATGAAAAAAAAGACAATTCTCACACTTGCTGGCCTAGTCAGCATCGCTAGCGCTAGTGCGCAGAGTCTCTACTACCTTGGTCAAGAAGCTACAGAAACGATTCCTTTGACTTGGACTGTAGGCGCGGCTCTCGTGTATGACGACAACGTGACTCCTGTCATTCAGGAAGGGCAACCAGGTTTTGAAGATGAAGCCTGGAGCATCACTCCCTACATCCAGGCAAACTTCACACTGGTCGATCCGCAAACCACGATGAACTTCTACTCACGGGTCGGCATGAGCTATTTCATCGATGAGATGGAAGCGATCGGGGCGGATGAGACGATTCCTAATGCACGTCTCGGATTTGACTGGAACCACAGCGTGAATGATCGCCTGCGTTTGAGCTCTCGCAACTTTTTCTCGTATGAGCTCGAGCCAGAATTTGCAGTCGGTGTCTCGAACGACCGTCAGGTTGATCCCTATTTCTTTTACAGCAGTGAAAACTCAGTAGGTTATCGCTGGACGGAGCGTGTAGGCTCTTACTCAGGCTTTGGATTTACAGGTTTCATTGGGGATGTGGCTTTTGCGGACCGTAAGTCCTATTCGCTTCATCACCAAATGCGCTATCAATACACGCAGCGCGCGGTTCTCACAGCTCAGTATCGCTATCAAGAATGGACTGGCGATGTGAATGCGAGCACCAACCATTTCATTACGGGTGGTATGGAGTATCGCTTGTCGCAAAACTCCATTTTTGTCGGCAGCGCTGGTGTGCAGTTGCGCGATGTGGATGGTATTGGTTCCAGCACGGGTCCTTTTGCTGAAGCCTCGGTTCGCACGCAGTTGAACAGCAAGTTCGGTGTTCGTGCTTTCACTCGCTATTCGATGGAAGACTTGGACAACGTCCAGCAGATCGGCGGCAACACGTTCTTGTTCTCCGAACAGCAAGTGCTTCGTATCGGCACCACGGGTGATTATCGCTTGACGCCTCGCATCACTGGATTCGGTGGTGCCGACGTAGTCATGACAGCGTTCGATGGTGGACGTCAGATTGCTCCACCTGATCCAACCACAAACGAAGGCAGCAATGAAACTCTGACCAACTTCTTCATTGGTCTTCGCACCCAAATCGCTCAAGGTCTCAACACGGAGTTCACGATCAATTACATGGATTCCAGTTCTGACTTTGTGATTAACGATTATGAGCGCCTTCGCCTCGGCGCAAGTCTCAACTACAATTTCTAATCTCATTGATTTTGTCGAAAAACCTCTCGGTCCATACCGAGGGGTTTTTTTGTATGTTGGCGCGAGTTATGCTGCTAGATGAGGAGCCATCTTAGGCAGATGGATGATGAATGCACTGAGCGATATCACGAAGAAGGTGATGTGCTCCAATCAAGTTGAAATTCCCATGGAATGATTGACTTTTTGATTGATCGTTCTCCATCATCGCCTTACGATGCGCCCGTAAAAAGCACTTGTCATCACACCTGCTTCTAGACTGATCCATTTTTCCCTTATGCAATCCCCATCCTCTCAAAGTGAAGCGACACTACACGCTGTTGACTACTGGCAAGTTATTAAAAATCGCTATGGGGTAATTTTGATGACCCTTTTGTTGGTTTTCATGACTGCAGCGGTGATTACCTACGTAATGCCGAAGAAATTCTTGAGCACTGCTGTGGTCCAGGTGAAGCCTTCGAACCGAGTAGGTGTGGCATTAGGCAATGAACATGCGGGCACGAGCATCATGACGCCCCAATTCTTTGCGACCGAATTTGAAGTCATTCGTTCCCAGCTCACGCTGAAGTATGTGGTGCAGCGTCTGAGTTTGATGACGCGCTGGAACATGACAGAAGAAGAGGCGCTGGGGACTTTGCGAGGCATTGTTGACGCCCAAAACATTCGAGGCACGGACTTGATTCAGATTTCGGTGAAGCATACGGGTGCTGAAGATGCGCGCGATGTAGCAAAAGAAGTGTATGAAGCGTATAAGAAGCGCCGTGAGGAAAAAGAGCGCATGATCGCTGAGGAAGGGATGAAGGAATTGGAGAAAGCTGTGCTCGATCAGTCCGATGTTGTGGAAGAAAAGCGCAAGCAACGTGACAATCTGCTGCGACGTGCTCCGGCGATGATTCGCGATAGCATCACAGGAGTGAATGGAGCCAATGGAATCCAAGGATTGCAAACCATGCTTGAGTCGCAAGTCGAGGCTTCCACTACATTGCTTGCTGAAATTGATAGCACCATTAAAACGATTGACACTTTGAATGCCGATGAAGTGATTCGTTACGCAGCCAATTTGGAATCAGCAGGACAAGATTTGAAATCGTTGTATCCGGAGTATCAGTCGCAAGAGCGGCTGTTGTCGGGATTGCAGAAAAATGGTCTTGGTCCGAATCACCCGAATGTTCTCTCGCAGAAGGGAACGGTGGATAGTTTGCACAAGCAGCTGCAGGCCAGCGTGGTGTCGTTTAAGGAGTCGCTGCGTCTGAAGAGGGAAACCAAAGCGATTGAACTGGAAGATCTGAAAAAACGACTGACGGAAGTCAAAGAAGTGGCGGTCAACAACGTCATTTTGATGACCAACATTCAGGGTGTTCAGAAAGAATTCGAAACTCAGCAAGAGATGTTGGATCGGATGAGAGAGAAGCTCTCGATGGATCGAATCAATTTGAAACAACCGCAGAATATCATTGAGTTGCACGAGGAACCTTTGGTTGCTCAGTTTCCTTCCAGCCCGAATGTGAGCTTGAATTTGATTTTGGGAGCGGTTGTGGGGCTTATCTTTGGCATTGGTATTGCTTTCTTCTTGGAATACCTCGACACCTCGGTCAAGACCTTGGAAGATGTGGAGCGTTACTTGCAAATTCCTGTGCTAGCTGTGATCCCGAAAGAAGTCGGAGTGCTGCACAAACAAAGCGGCATGAGCCCTGATGCGGAGGCGTATCGAATTTTGCGCACGAACATTGAGTTCAATCGCAAGAATCCGGAAGACAATGCGATTACGGTGGTCTCGGGCGGCGCCGGTGAGGGCAAATCGACGACACTTGTCAACTTGGCTTACATTTGTGCCCAGGGTGGCTATACGACCTTGATGATTGACGCTGACTTGCGTCGTCCCCGTTTGCACACCTTTTTCGACATCAATAACTCCGTTGGATTGACCAATTATCTGACGACCGAACTGATGTTGGAAGACGTCATCTTGCAGACACCAGTGGACAATTTGTATTTCATGCCATCGGGTGTATTGCCTGCTGATGCGGCCGGCATTTTGAATTCACGCCGCATGTCGGAATTGATTCAGGATGTCAAACAGCGCTTTGACTTGATTCTAGTCGACTCCCCGCCGATTCTTGGTGTGAGCGATGCTTCGGTATTGGCGAGTGAAGTGGACCTGACCATCATTGTTGTACAGCACCGGAAATTGCCAAGAAACATGCTGATGCGTGTGAAACAATCGGTGGAAAATGTTGGTGGCAATGTCATTGGCGTAGTACTGAACAACGTTGATGTGCGCAGTGATAGTCAGTATCAGTACTACACAAGCTACTACACCTATTATGCACCTGCGGAATCCCAAGTCTCTGCCCCTCAACGCTTGAGTGCTCCACGTGCTCCTGAATCGGCGACTTCGGGTTCTACCGATGACTCTCTCTATTAATTCTTATCCCTCATCATCATGAAACATCGTTTTTTGTTCGTTATTGCTTTATTGGCTCTTGCTTGGGTTAGCCCCTGTTTGGCTCAAATTGTCGCGGGACGTGGCATTGAGATCCGCGTCCTCGGGGTTCCTCCCGAAGAACGCGGGCGCATCGATGGCAATTACTCGGTCTCATCGTCCGGCACGGTTCGCATGCCCTTCGTTGGCGAAGTGAATCTTTCTGGCATGAGCACCAATGCAGCTGCGGCGAAGTTGGAGTCGGTATACAAAAATGCAGGCATTTACTCCAGTCCGACGTTTCAGATCAGTGCTTCCGGCGCCGATGTGGTGCGTCAGGATGTCGTTACGGTGAGTGGTTTTGTTCGATCTCCGGGTCCCAAGCCATACACTCCGGGCTTGACCTTGTTCCAAGCCGTAGCAGCTGCTGGTGGGGCAAATGAGTTTGGCAGCTTGAAGCGGGTGTTGTTGATGCGTGGCAAAAGCAATCGGGTGTACAATCTGAACAACATTGAGGATCGGAATGTTGTGTTGCAAGCCAACGACACCATTGAAATTCCTGAAAAAACTTGGAGAGGACAGTAGTTCGCTCGATGGGGTCGACCAACGTGAAGCGCTGCATTTGTTCCTTCACGATGATCGTCGTCTCGGCGCTGTCGGCGATAGAGCAGGAATCGGATGATTTTTCTGTGCCATCGCGTGAAGCCGCGCTGTCGCGGCTGAATGCGGTAAGTCGACGCGCCCGGCATGAAGCAACGCAGTATCTCACGCGCTGGGCAGATCAAGACGCCTTGTCGGCGAAGAAGGTGTTTCTGCAAAATCTGGATCAGCATCCCGAGCCGGAGGTGCGCGAGCGCTGCCGATGGTTGCTCAAATGCATGGCCGTGAAGGACTATGCGACCTTCGGGGAAGGATATTTGGGCGTATCCATGGGCGAAGAGTGGCAGGGAATGATCCCGGGTGACGACAAGAAGCGTTTTGGCATGGTGGTGACAGCCATTTCCGAAGGTTCTCCTGCCGCGCAGGCGAAACTACAAGTAGGCGACGTCATTGTCGCGCTGGGCGAGCATGCCTGGCGTGAAAGCCAAGTCATCCTCGATGAGAAAAAGGGATTGTCGGCTCAAATTCGAGCGATAGGGGCAGGAAAAAAAGCTCAGTTTGGCATCTGGCGCAAAAGCGAATTGCTCATTTGTGAAGTGCTGTTGACTCGTCGGCCGAAGTTGCTGGATCAGTGGCGTCCGCAGATCCAGCCGAATGGAATGATGAAGCTCGATCAAGGAGAATTGCAGAAGTTGATCGACGAAGAAAAAAACAGTGCCGCGTACTTTGAAGAATGGCTGCAAAAGGCGAAGAAAGATGCGCTTGCCGACTAATTTTCCAAACTTGTGAGGAATCCACGAAGTTTCTTGGACAATCGTGCGAAAAATGCCACATTTCCTCTCGTAACTGATCCATTGATCGAATATGAAAATCTCCACTCTTCGCCGATACTTTGCCGCCACAGCTGTTGCTTTGGCCACCAGTTGCTCGTTGCAAGCTGAGCAACCCACGGATTTTAATGAAGTGGGTCGGCAAGTCGCGATCTTGCTGCAGAACACGCATTTTTCCCGCGCGCGTTGGGACAAGGAGCTGAGTGAGAAATTTCTCGATACCTACCTACGCGATCTCGATCCGCGAAGAATGCATTTTTTGCAATCGGACATTGCGCGTTTTCAGGAAGATTATGGTCCGCGCTTGCATGAAATGCTGCTGAGAAAAAATTCCACGGTAGCCGCAGAAGACATCTATCACACGTACATCGAGCGTGCAAAGGAATCGAACGCGTTCATCAATCAAGTGCTCAAGGAGGAAATGGATTTTTCCAAGGATGAGTTCATTGAACGCAGTCGTAAGGATTCCCCATGGCCTAAAGATCGCAAGGAATGGGAAGCTCTTTGGCGGGCCTCGGTGAAAGATGCCGTTCTTAGCGAGACCCTACGTCGTGAAACCATCACGCGACTCGCGCAGGAGCAGGGCAAAGAGAATCCGTTAGGTAAAGAAAAACCGCCTATCGAAAAAGTTCGTCTACGCTATGAGCGTTTGCTTCACAGCATCACGGAGGCTGATACGGATGACATGGCGGCAGCGTTTTTGGTGGCAGTGACCAAGACCTTCGATCCCCATACCGAATACATGGGCTATCGCGAAATTGCGCGCTTCAAAGACAGCATGAAAAATCAGCTCGTGGGCATTGGTGCTCAACTCCAGGGCGAGGAAGATGGCGCTACGGTGATCAAAGGCATTGTGGTGGGCGGGCCAGCGGATAAGCAAGGAGAGCTGAAATTGAACGATCGCATTGTTGGGGTCGACTCCTTGAACACGGGGGACGTGACCGACATCATGTACATGAAAATCGACAAGGTCGTGGATTTGATTCGCGGCAAAGAAAATACTTCTGTGCGTTTGAAAGTTGAGCCTGCTGGGGCGGCGCCAGGAGAGACCAAGTTCATTGTGATTCAGCGCGGCAAGGTAGAAATGAAAGATGAGCAAGCCAGTGCGGAGTTGATCGAGCGCAAAGACGACAAGGGAGTGACGCGTCGTTTGGGTTGGATCACTTTGCCATCGTTCTACATGGACTTCGACAATCAAGAAGCGAGTTGCGCGAACGATGTGGAAAAATTGTTGCGTCGATTGATGGAAGAGAAGATCGATGGATTGATCATCGATCTACGAGGCAACGGGGGAGGTTCTTTGGATGAAGTCCGCAAGATGACGGGCTTTTTCATCAAGCGTGGTCCTGTGGTGCAGGTGAAGACCGAGCTGGGGCAGATTGAGGTGAAAGATTCCGAGGCGAGAGAGCCCATCTACCAGGGTCCGATGGTGGTGATGATCGACAAAGCGAGTGCTTCTGCCAGCGAGATTTTGGCTGGTGCTTTGCAGGATCACAACCGTGCGGTCATTGTAGGCGATTCCTCGAGCTTTGGCAAAGGCACGGTCCAGCAATTGATGGATGTCGGCCGCATGATGCCATTTTTTGCGCGTCGAGATCGCGCCGGAACAGTGAAGGTTACCTTGCAAAAATTCTATCGCCCATCGGGTGATTCGACACAACTTCAAGGGGTCAAATCGGACATCGTGTTGCCAAGCTTGTTCGATGGCATGGAAATTGGCGAGGCGCACTTGGACAACAAACTCGAGTTTGACCAAATTCGGAAGGCCAGTGATTTCAAACCATTGAATCGCGAAAAATTGCATCTGCCACGGCTGACGGAATGGAGCGGTGCACGCGTCAAACAGGACAAGGATTTGAGCTACACCTTGGAGGACTTGGCGGAGATGAAAAAGCGCATGCAAGAAAATCAGGAAAGCCTCAACAAAGCCAAACGCAATGAGGAAATCAGCAAGGCCGATGCCAAGCGCAAGGCGCGAAATCAAGAGCGCAAAGAGCGTTATGCCGTGATTGCGCAGAAAGACCAGCAGACGATGAAGTTTTTCAAACTGTCGCTGAGCGATGTCGATACAAATCGTCCATTGGTTGCCTATGATCCCAGCAAGGAAGATGAGAAGTACATGCGCAAAGCCAAAGACGAAACGGCGGAATTGGATGATACGCCGAAGTGGCCCAGCGGCATGGATCCGATTAAGCGTGAAAGCTTGGCCATTTTGTCCGACCTCGCAACTTTGACACAAGCTGCGCAGGAGACTGAGTTAAAAAAAACCGCAGTCCGCGAATGAGCGAAGTAGCGCAGCAATTGCAGGAAATTCGCACGCGCATGGCAGCCGCGTGCGCTCGTTCAGGGCGCGAGGTCGATGAGGTGACGCTGATTGCTGTGACCAAAACTTTTTCCGCCGAGCGCGTGCGCGAGGCGGTGGAGGCGGGGCAAGTCGACGTCGGAGAAAATCGCTTGCAGGAGGCCGAAGGCAAAATCCCGCTCTTGCCTTCCTTTTTGCGATGGCATTACATCGGTCAATTGCAGCGCAACAAAGTGCGCAAAGTGTTGCCACAATTTGCCATGGTGCACAGTATCGATTCCCTGCGGCTCGCACAATACGCCAATGAAGTGGCCCGCGATCTAGGGCTTTTTCCCCAAGTTTTTCTGCAAGTCAATCATGCCGAGGAAGAAACCAAAACAGGATTTTCCGAAGCGGAACTTCGCGAGCAATGGACGACTTTGATGGCATTGGATCGTTTGGAAATTGTCGGTCTCATGACCGTGCCGCCGGCGGTTGATGACCCTGAAAAAGCACGCCCATGGTTTGCATCGCTGCGTCAATTGCGCGATGAGCTTGCGCTGGTTGATGGCACGCGTTTGCCTTATCTGAGCATGGGCATGAGCGGCGATTATGAAGTGGCTATCGAGGAAGGCGCGACTCACGTGCGCATTGGCTCAGCCATTTTCGGACGTCGTTAGGGTTTGATCTGAATGTCCGCGTTGTTGCCGCGTTGATCAAAGATACGCGTCGAGCCGCGAGGAGATTGAGTGCCGGAGATGCGTGCGTCACAAACATCGTGCATGACCCACAAGGGTTCACGACCCTGAGAAGCCACCATGCAGCGCTGGAGTTGTAAGCCTTTGACGTCATCGAACAACACCGCAGCGCGATAATCTTTTCCGGAAACACGAAATCGGACGTTTTCCATCGTTAGGTTTTCGGCATGTCGCACATACATTCCCCAGGCAGGAAGCACGCCGAACATTTTTGACTCTGGATAATTCTTGGCGCATTCAGGAATCTTGGTCAAATCTTCTAACAACTGATGTCCGGCTAAGGGCTTTTCACCGATGCCGCCATAGGTGATGTCGATGTTGCGAAGCGTGATGCCACGCACGGGATGGCCGGGCAGGCCGGTGATCGATCCTGTGATCAGCGTGGTGCAATTGTGACGCCAGTACGTGGGAAATTTGTTCATTTCACTGCGTCGACGATTCGGGATTTCGGCCACGACGTCCGAGATTGTCACTTGTTGCAATGAGCCAACTGGCCCATTTGCATTGCGATGACCCAGTCGGATGAAAAGGGGATTGTTGGTGGTTTTCATGCGCACGTGAGAAATCGAGATGTTTTCCAGAACACCGCCATCGACCAACTCCAAGGCGATCCCAGAAAAATAGGTATCGTAGATTTCCAGATGACGGCAGACGATATTGCGAAATCCCTTTACCGAGGCGGTGCCGAGTTTGAAGGCATTGCAGCTCGAGCGCACACGGCAATGTTCGATGAGAACATTCTCGCAAAATCGGGGTCCCGATTTGAGACAAATGCCATCATCTTCGGAATCGATGTCACAGCCGCGAATGACCACATTGGAACAGCTATCGATATCGATCCCATCATTGGTGATAGCGGCGCAAGATCGCACCTTGATGTTTTCGACGAGAACATTCGTGCATTCGCGATAAAGCTGCACCCAACAGGCGCTCTGCAGCAAAGTGATCTGGCGGACGGTGACTTGGTCGCACTTTCGAAAGTGAATGATGGTTGGTCGTTCGGCTTCGTTATCGCTCGGCAATTTGCCTGCCTTGTGAAGCTTCATGGTATTTTGTGCGAGCTCGACACCTTGTCCATCGATAACACCCTCGCCCGTAATGGCGATGTTGCGTTGGTTGTGCGCGAGGATGAGCCCGTAAAAATTGATTTTCCGATAGAGGAATCGATCAGTGCTACCGAGCAGCACTGCGCCTTTCTGCAAATGCAGTGTGACGTTGCTGCGCAGCGCAATCGAGCCAGTCAGAAATCGGCCAGGAGGAACGATCACCGCGCCACCACCCGATGCGGCTGCGGCATCAATCGCCTTCTGAATGAAACCGCTATTCAGCGTTACGCCATCGCCTTTCGCTCCGAATTGGGTAATGGGAAAATTGCCGGCGGCATGCAAGGAAGGCAGCATGAGCCAGAAGAGGAGAAGCAGGCAACGCAGATGAGCTTGGTGGTGAAGAGCGTAAATCAAATGCACGGCGGTCAATACGCGAAACAGAGCTGCCATCTATCGATGAAATCGGTCTTCTGTCATACAAGCAACTTTGATGTAGGCGTGACGATTTCGATTTCGATTTGATGGATTCACTCCTTGATCTTCTTTGTCTTCTGAGACATGGTTGGTGAACCAAAAACGACAAGACCATGCAGCCCTCATTTGATGCAGCGCAACGACTGGAAAAACAATTGCAGTCGGTGATTCACGGACAGCCTGCAACGATTCGGCGCATTCTTGCGTGTTTGTTTTCGGGCGGGCATTGTTTGCTAGAAGACGTTCCGGGCACTGGGAAAACGACTCTCGCCAAAGCGATGGCGCATTCGATTGATGGTGCTCGATTCCAGCGAGTCCAGTTTACGCCTGACCTGTTGCCATCAGATATTTTGGGGGTGTCAGTCTTTGATCCCACGACTTCCGTTTTTCGTTTTCAGGAAGGCCCCGTTTTTACGGACATGTTATTGGCTGATGAGATCAATCGTGCATCACCGCGGGTGCAAAGTGCTTTGTTAGAAGCAATGGCGGAAGGGCAAGTGACCATCGATGGCAAGCGATATCATTTGGGGGAATTGTTCTTTGTCATTGCCACACAAAACCCCATTGAGTTTCGCGGCACCTATCCATTGCCCGAGGCGCAGATGGATCGTTTTGCGATGCAGTGTCAGCTCGGTTACGTCACGGAACGAGAGGAAGTGAAAATTTTGCAAGACCAACGAGTGCAGCATCCCGTGGATGCTTTGCAGCCGGTCGTGACACGGCAAGAGTTGCTGCGTGTGATGCACGATGTGTCGGACGTGCGGGTGAGTGAAGAATTGCAGCACTACATCGTGCGGCTGGTGTCGGCCACGCGGCAGCGCAAGGATTTGCAGTTGGCGGCGAGTCCGCGCGCATCCTTGGCATTGATGAAAATGGCACAAGCTCTTTCTTTGCTCGAGTCGCGCGAATTCGTGGTGCCTGAGACCATTCAGGAATTGGCTGCCGATGTGATTGCTCATCGTTTGGTGCTGAGCCCCGAAGCTCGTTATGCAGGCGTCACGGGACGCAGCTTGATCGCTGAAATTCTCCAGCAAGTTCCAGTGCCCGCGTGATTTTACGGTTGTCGTTTGGAATGTTGTGCGTCATCTTAGGATGTCACTGCACTTGAGCCTCTTTAAGCCATGTTTTCTTCTGTCGTCGAACTTACCCAAGCGCTGATTCGCATTCCTTCGGTCAATCCTGATGATCAGTCGGGCTTTGCCAAGGGCGGTGAGCAGGCAATTGCCGAGAAACTCGCAGAATGGCTGCGTCAGTGGGGGGCCGAGGTGATTTTGGAAGAAATTTTGCCCCAGCGTCCGAATCTGATTGCCCGCTGGGCGCCGCTCGATGGCCGACCACGGGTGTTGCTTGGTCCTCATCTCGATACCGTGGGCATTGCCAACATGAAAGTGGAGGCCTTTGGTGGGCACATTGTCGATGGCACGATCACGGGGCGCGGGGCGTCCGACACCAAGGGTCCGATGGCATCGATGCTCTGGGCGCTGAAAGAACATGCGGCATTGTTGGCCGACGCACCTGTCGCGGTGGATTTTGTTGCTTTCATGGGCGAAGAATCGGGGCAATGGGGTTCGAAGCATTTTGCCGAGCATCATGGCGCGCATTATCAATTTGCCGTGGCTGGAGAACCGACCTCCTTGCAAATCGTTTCCACCACCAAGGGCTCGTTGTGGTCGACGCTTGTCGCACAGGGCAAGGCATGTCACAGCTCGATGCCCGACGAGGGCGACAATGCCATTCTCAAGCTCGCGCGGGCGCTGGATGTGTTGGAGAAACATCTCAAGCCAAGACTTGCTGCCTACACTCATCCGCGATTGGGAGCTTCGACCATGAACATCGGCACGTTTCGTGGCGGGACGCGTGCGAATATCGTGCCCGACTTGGCGGAGGCGCAGCTCGACATTCGGATCACTCCTGCGCTCACTGCCGCGGGTGGTGCGGAGCAGCTTTTGGCCACGACCATTAAGGAATTGGGGTTGCCGGTGAAAATGGTCAACACTCACGAAAATCCTCCGATGGAGACCGACGAGCAAAATCCCTACCTGCAATGCCTGCGCCGCGCGAGGTCGGGGACGGAGTGCGTGACTGCGCCTTGGTTTTCTGATGCTGCGCATTTGAGTCGAGGGGGCATCCCCTCCGTATGCCTTGGTCCCGGGTCGATCGAGCAAGCGCATAAGGACGATGAGTTCATTCGCATCGACGACCTGCATGCCGGAGTCGAACACTTTTCTCAGTTCATTCAGCTCTTGCAGCGCTTGTGAGCAAATGCTGCGAGTAGAATCGCAGGGCATGCCGAGCACGCGAGGGGTTTTTGGCCTCCACTTGTTTCATGAAAAAAATCGTCAGCATTTGGTGTGCGAGTATCCTGAGTTTGGTTGCTCAAGTTGATCCTTGGGATTTGCCGCCGCTGCGGTATTCCGATACTGAGTCGACAGATCGATTGGCCCAATTGGCCGAGCAATGGCAGCGCGATCCGAGTTCCTTGCGGGGAAAGAGCGACTTGGCTCGGTTGCAGGAAATTTTGCGGCAATTGCGTGTTCCGCAGGAATCGCAGATTTTGGTGTTTTCGAAGACGAGCAAGCAAAACAGCCTGATCCATCCAGGGAATCCTCGGGCCTTGTTTTTTTCCATGGATTGCTATGTCGGCTATGTTCCTGGTGGGGCGGTGGAAGTGATCCTTCAAGATCCGCGGTTGGGGCCGGTTTTTTACCTGATCGATTGGAATCGTTCGCGGCAAGAGCCGATGGTCGAGCGCGATACCAGCGATTGCCTTTCTTGTCACGGCACGGGTCGCACGGAAAACGTGCCCGGGATGCTCGTGCGCTCGGTTTATCCAGAGGAAAATGGTCAGCCTTTGTTCGAGCACGGGTCGGAGCTGGTGATGCACGATACTCCCATTGCCAAGCGTTGGGGTGGTTATTACGTTACCGGGTCGATCGCGCTACCGCATTTTGGCAATCGTACGTACTCTGCCAAGAAAGCCCCTGAGGCAAAACTTGTCGCGTGGAAAAATCTGCAAGGACGGGTGCCGACCGAGCTCTATCCCTGTGACACGAGCGACATTGTTGCATTGCTCGTGCTCGAGCATCAATGTCATGCGCACAACTTGATGACAGCAGCGCGCATGAACTACGAGCGTTCTTGCTACTTGGCGCGATCCATCGCGCCCGATGACGATCCAGATCTTGGGTCGTCCGGTCGGGTGGCAGACCAAGCCGCACAGCGCATTGTCGATTGGTTTTTGTTCCGAGGAGAGGCATCGCTCGGCGCAGAGGGCGTGGAAGGGAGCGAAGATTTTTCCCGAGCTTTCTCGGCGATGGTGCCGCAAGCGCGGTCGGGTGATAGCTTGGCCGACTTTCAATCGAACACGCGTCTTTTCAAAAATCGATGCTCGTACATGATCTATTCCGAAGCATTTCGAGCCTTGCCCGAAGGCGTGCGACGTCGTGTCATCGAGCGCTTGCGGAAAGTGTTCGAAAATGCGAAAGCGGACGATGCCTACGCCGACATCAAAGCATCGGAGCGTCGAAGGGTTTTGCACATTTTGCGTGACACAGGGGTGTGGTGAATTTTTTCTGAGTCATGCGCGCTTTGATCCAACGAGTGAGATATGCTGCTGTCGAAATCGACGGACAGGAGTGGAGCCGGATCGGAGCTGGGTTGCTGGTATTGGTGGGCATCGAGCACGATGATTCCCAAGAAGACAGCGAGTGGCTGAGCGGCAAGATCGCGGCGATGCGATTGTTCGCGGATGAGCAAGGGAAAATGAACCGCAGCGTGATCGACATCGAGGGCGAGTTGCTGGTGGTGAGTCAATTCACCTTGCATGCTTCGACCAAAAAAGGCAACCGTCCCTCATTCCTGCGTGCGGCGGCACCGGTGCAGGCCGAACCGATGTATGAGCAATTCTGTCGAAACTTGCAGCAACTCACAGGTCGCACCGTCAAACAGGGTCGCTTTGGTGCCGACATGCAGATTTCCTTGTGCAATGACGGTCCGGTGACGATCGGCATCGATAGCAAAGATCGGCAATGAGACTTACTGTTTCAACCGTACGGGAGTGCCGCAGTAGGTGCAGCGGAACCAGCGGAAAATCAGCATGTGCAGGGCCACGGCGAAAATGTAGCCGAGAATCGGGATGTGATGAGCCTTGCGGTTTTTGAGGCAATTGCGCGGCACAAAGCATTTTTGGCCACAAATTCGGCAACTGCACGAGTAGCTGACAGTCAGGTAGAGCAGGCCGACGACAAAAACCGAGATGGGAATGAACAAAAACCAGTGAGGCACCCAGAGGAAAAGCGATTGTCCTTGATCCTTCGCGAGCAGAGCAAAAGCCGCAAAAATTCCAGCAGGAATCAGTAAGTGGCACAGGAGCGTGAACACTGCGCCCCACCAAAGCCTTCGTGGGTGGGTGTGGAGAACGCCGCGGATGTAGCGTCGGGATTCCGGATTGACACCGCGATTGGTTTCAGGGAGAGCTGCCCGCAAGACGCGCATTCGCTCTTCTGCTTGGGCTTTGTAGTCAATGCGTTCGATTTTGTGATCGGGTGCCAAAAAATCTTCGGTCGAGCGAAAGCGACTGGGGTCTACTTCCTCTCTTTTGGTGCCGAAGGAGATGGTATTGACATAGCCTCCGCTACTCACCGGAGTTTTGATCACCTTTACATCCTTATTCTTCGGTTTTTCCGGCGAATTCGTGCCGACGCGGATCGATACATCGCCGCGGGCCGAAGTGAGCAAAATGGCTTCAGGAATTTCGCTGACGGGTACTTTTCTCTGTGCCAAAAGATTGCCAGGCAAGGGCAGAGCTAGCGGTGCCATGCTGATCATTTCTTGCACTTCTGGATCGTATTCAAAATTGACCAAGGGCATTTCTTCTGGTTCTGCCATTTCGTCAGCAACCTTGTACGAATTTTCCGATGTTTCGCCACGCAGAAAGGCTTGTGCTTGATCGATCCAGTCTTCGATAAGTCGTGGGCTGGGAAGTTTTTTGAAAATTTTATGCTCCAGATTGACCTCATGCAAGGACTCTCGAAGCGTTACGGCATCGGCTTGCGCAAGTTGCTCGACGCTCTGAAACCCAGCGACATCCAAGAGCTGGAGCGCTTTGTCGTGGAGAGCTAGTTTGGAATCGAGCAAACTCATGGGTCATGTATCGAGGAAATCCTGCACAAATGGGAGAATTTGGCAAGCCTAGGACAGCGGCAGAGAGAAAATCTTCGTCAAAATCGGCTCGGATGGGTTCGTCATCGGGGCTTGTCCTTGACGAGCAGGAGTGCTAGCTAGTGTGCGTGGAAACTTTCGCTCTTGCCCTACAAGCCGTACGTCATGCCTATCGAAATGGGGTGAAGGAGTTTGTGGTCTGTGCCGGAGCTCGCAATGCAGCTCTGGTGGAGGTTCTCGCACAGGCTGAACAAGCGGGCTTGATCAAGGTGTGGCGGCATTTCGAAGAACGTTGCGCCGGTTTTTTCGCGCTTGGTCGCTGCATGCAAGCCCAAGAGCCCTGCGCGGTGGTGACGACCAGTGGCACAGCAGCTGCGGAATTGCTGCCGGCGATGATCGAAGCGCATTATCAAGCTCGACCGCTTGTCGCGATTACAGCAGATCGCCCGGCTTGTTTCCGTGGCACCGGCGCCCCGCAAGCGATTGAACAAGTCGGCCTGTTCGGCCCCTATGCGGAATCGGGCGAGTGGTGCGATTGGTCGCGTCGCAGTCCCTGGCATGCCAATGTCGAACTAGAAGAGGAATTTCGCATCGAGCCCTGCGACTTCAGCGATTTTGTCAGTGATCCGGCACCAGCCATCGCTCCCGTGGCTGTGGCTGGACTGGCGCGCTGGTTGCGCGAAGACTTGGAGGAAGGTCTTGTGGTGATGGTCGGTGGGCTCGAGCCCGAAGAGCAAGAGGAGGTCTGGCATTTTCTCGATGCCATTCGTGTTCCTGTGCTCGCCGATGCCACCAGCGGGCTGCGCGAGGCGCTGACGCATCTGGGTTTGCCTGATGGCGACCGACTTCTACGACAAACCCCGCCGAAAAAGATCCTCCGCTTGGGTGATGTGCCGACTGGTCGGTTTTGGCGTGATTTGGAGCAATTGACTTCGACGGAGGTGTGGTCGGTGAGTCGCACAGGTTTCACTGGTTTGGCGCGAGAGAGTGGCGTGGTGAAAGGTCCGGTGCATCGAGTGATCAAATCGCTTGGTCATCCGCAGCGGATCGGCGATCCCCTGGATTTCTTTCATCGCACGGCGCGTCGTGCTGCGCAGATCGAGGAAGCGTTGGAGTCTCTGCCCGAAAGCGAACCGGCATGGATCAGAACGATTTCACAGTATACGACCTTGGCGGAGTCGTTGTATCTTGGCAACAGCTTGCCGATTCGCGAGTGGAACTGGTTTGCGCAAACCCAGCGTCCGGTCCAACGCGTCCGTGCCAACCGGGGCGCTAACGGCATCGATGGACAGATCAGCACTTGGTTGGGGGCTACGGCTGCCGAAGAAAATGCCTGGGCGATTGTCGGCGACTTGACGGCGATGTATGATCTTGCTGCACCGTATCTGCTGAGCTCTTGTCAGCAAAAGGGTCGGGTTTTGGTGATCATCAACAACCAAGGCGGAAGGATTTTTGGTCGTTTGCCGCGATTGCAGCAAATGCAGCCGGGGGCGCGTGATTTGATGATACAGGAGCATCCGCACGACTTCGCTCATTGGGCGGCCCAATGGAACTTGGTCTATCTGCGGATAGAGACTTTGGACGATCTCGATGCCTTTGAGCCTGGTGAGCAAATGATCGTGCTCGAAGTTCGGCCCGATTCCCAGCAAACAGAAGAATTTTGGAAAAAATGGGACTGTTTCCAATAAACCTAGCTAGACCTACCGGGCTTTGGTGTCTTCACGGTGCCGTGGGTGCAGCAGCTGATTGGCACGGCTTTCGCGCCGACTGGGAGACTTGGGGGCTGGATGTCCATGCCGTGGATCTTTGGCGATTTTTGGACTGCTGCCCGCGCTCTTTGGCCGACACCGCATCGGCGCTGAATGCAGAAGCGGCGGCAGCTCCGGGACGGAAAATCCTCCTCGGCTATTCTATGGGCGCACGCTTGGCCCTGCATGCTCTGCTCGCAGAAAACTCGCCTTGGGAAGCCGCGATCATCATCGCCGCTCATCCGGGTCTGGAATCAGAGGCCGAGAGAAGTGAGCGTCGCAAAAGAGATGCCGACTGGTCGGTAAAGTGCCATCAGGGCGATTGGGCTCGGTTTTTGGAAGAGTGGCAAGCGCAGGCGATCTTTCAGTTTTCGACGGGGTCGACGCAGGGTTTGTGTGATCGCACGCCCTTGCGTTTGAGGAAAAAGGAGATTGCTCGCAGTTTTGTCGAGTGGTCGTTGGGGGCCCAGGAAAATCTCTGGCCGAGACTTGGGCAAATCCAAGTGCCTGTTTGTTGGTTGACTGGAGAGAGGGACGAGCGATTCGGTCAGCTCGCGCAGCGTGCTTGTGAGCTCATGCCGCATGCTGAGCGCCATGTCGTGACATCGGCAGGCCACCGCGTTCCATGGGAGCAGCCGATGGCCTTTCAGTCGCTGTTGCGATCTTTTCTGGAATCGCAAGACGGTGGGAACGCGTGATGCCATCCCATGGCACCGTCGACGACGGGCTGAGATGGCATCGAGAGATGTTCCCGTATCTCAATCTTAGGCTTTTTGCGCAAGATCTGCTTGATTCACCACACGCAGAGGCACGCGCGCGAGAACTTTGCCGTCGTAGCGGATGGCGAAGTGATAGAAGCCAGGTTTCGCGACCGAGCCTTGCAGTGGGATGATTTGGTTTTGCGTCGAAAATCCGGGAGTTCCCTCTGGCATGTTGACTTGCAGGTCTGCTTCCTCTTGCTGGGTGTCCGTAGGAGCTTCCGATTCATCGACGAGCAAGATCGAGAACTTGTGGCTGCCGTGATCGGCGGCGGTGAAGCTGAAACGCAGCGCTAGATTGAAAGCAAAGCCCGCGGGGAAGGTAGGGGCGACGATCGCATCGAAGGCGCCAAGCACATTGAGTTTTCCTTGGTTTTCGACTGCGGTATCGCAGAGTGTAGCAACGAGTAATTCCATAGCTTTGTCACCATGAGGAAATCTCCATGGGGTGACAATCAAAAAGTGCGTGTGTTCGCTTCAGGCCTTGAAGCTAGGTCGACGCCGATGAACGACAAAGACCAAAGCCCATGCGGTGAGGGCCATCGTGCTGGTTTCTGGCACGGCACCACTCGTAGAAGCGCTATCGAAGGACCATGCTAAACCATATTCCGTGAGCGCAGAGGAGGTCGGATTGGTTTGGTATGTCATGCCATCCCAGACAACGCGCATTTGGTATTCGCCGGTTTCATTGATGCTGAATCGCAGCATTTCACTTGTGCTCCAGGGCGATTCCGACCGACCCACCAGACGATCGCCGTCGACTTGATCGAGCAACCACAATTCTAATGAAAGATTGCTCAGAGACTCATCGTTGACCGTGCCGAGATCGACATCGAATCCGCGGGCGGCATACCAAGTGAGCACAGCGGAAAACTGAGCACCTGCTTGGATGGTTCCCGCGAGTGTGTAGAGGTTGGCACCACCTTGAATTTGTCCGTAATCCCAGCCATTTGCTTCCAAATTTGCTCCCCCCGTGACGCCGGCGATGCCCATGGTATTCGAGTCCGAGGTGAAATACATCGAAGGGCCGATCAGCTGGGAGTTGCCGAGATAAATGTTGTGCGCTTGTTCCAAGTTAAGAGCTCCGGCCCCAGCGGCGAGGTCGAGAGCTTGGGTGGTGCGGATGACTCCATGGGCATCGACCGTTTGGCCGTTGTTCCAGCCTTGTGTCGTCGTCGCCGCAGCCATCAAAGTGGATTTGATGACGAGCGCGTTAGTCATTTCCTCCACTCCATAGAGCTTGCCTGCATCAACCATCAAGGCCGCAGCTCCGGCGACGATGGGTGCGGCAAAGCTGGTTCCTGCCATGTTGGGAATGTAAAATTGTCCTGAACCATTGGTAGGATCGGTGCCCACGATGTGGCCCCCCGTTACGCCACCGTAGAAAGCGAGCGTGAGGTTGTCGCCCGGAGCGACGATATCGACCGTAGCGCGGATGCCTGGGATGACTTGATTGGTAGTGGGATCGAACGCATCACTGCCACCCCGGCTGGAAAAGTCGGCCACTTGATCGTAAATCGGCCGGATGTTCGTATTGGTGAGCGCGCCGACAGTGATGCCGTTGTAGCCACTGCTCGGTCCGCCTACCGTATTCGCGTCCGGTCCGCTATTGCCTGCGGAAAAGACGCCGATGACACCACTGGAGCGCATCATCCCATCGAGTGCAATGGTGATATCGTCGCTTCCGCTGGGATCGGTAAATCCCCAGCTGCTGTTGAAGACATCCGCGCGATTTCCACCAATCCCCGCGACCATCGCGGTGTAGTAGGGATGGAGAAAACTGTTGCCGCTGATGGCGAAGGAATTCGAGTAATCACCCCCCTCGGAAGTCCAGTTGGTCGCGATCGCTCCCGACCACAATTGTGCCTGGGGAGCGATGCCGTCTTGAAAGGTGTATTGACCACTGCCCGCGATGGCTTGTCCGACCATCGTCGCGTGCCAATCGACTTGACCTGTGATCGATGGGTGAAAAATTTGCTGAGAAACTCGGCCGAGCAGAGATTCGTGACCATTCCAGATCAATCCTGCCTCAATGTTCGCGACGGTTGCATTTTGCCCGAAAAAACCGTCTTGATAAAAGGCATCGGCTCCGATGGCTTGATTGATGTAGATGCCGTCGAATGCGCCTGTTCCGCCATAGCTGCTGACGAGGCCATGTGCGGTAGGGCAGCTCGCGTGAGCCAACAAAAGGAGGCTTAGCGAGAGGTGTCGATGCGATTGCTTAAGAAAAAATGGGTTCACGCAGCTGCGAGTTGGTTTTCGGTACAACTAGCGCATCGTGTGACATTTGTCTCTCAAATAGTTTGATCGTTAGGCTGCATTTCCGCACAGAGCATCGCCAGTTTCTCCCGACGCTCCCGTACCAATCGCACAACCAAGGCGGTCCAGCCGGTTTGATGCGATGCACCCAGCCCTTCGCCAGTTTCGCCGTGGAAGTACTCGTGGAAAAGCAGCAGATTTTGCCAATGCGGGACGTCGCTGTAACGCGGGGCTTCGCCGAAACACGGACGATAGCCTTTTTCGTTTGGCACGAATAGCGAGATCAGTCGATCGCACAGATCCATCGCGACTTCGATCAAAGTCTTCTGCTGGCCGGAACCGGTCGGATACTCCACCAAAAACGAATCGCCGTAGAAGTAATGATAGCGCTCCAGTGCCTCGATGATGAGGAAATTGGTCGGGAACCAAATCGGTCCTCGCCAGTTGGAATTGCCGCCAAACATGTCGGTGTTCGACTCCCCCGGGGTGTAGCGCACTTCATTTCGATTGCCGCCATGCTCAAACACGAAAGGTTGCGTTTCATGAATTTTGCTCATGGAGCGAATGCCAAAGGGGGAAAGGAATTCGTCTTCGGAAAACATCCGCTCCAGTGTTTTGCGCAAACGTTCTTCTGTCGGCAAGGCCAAGAGGCAGCGACCGGGATTTTTGGCACCTTTGGCGCGTCGCACGCGAATGTATTTCAGCAGGTCGGGCCGATTGCTCAAAAACCAATCGAGTCGCTTGCGGAAGCCAGGCAGAGCATCGATGGTTTTTTGCTTGAGCACCGTGACCGCGCAGAGCGGTAGCAGTCCGACAAGAGAACGAATGCGCAGGGGGATGGGTTGCTCGTGGTTGATGATGAGCTGGTCGTAGTAAAAGCCATCCGTTTCATCCCACAAGCCCGTGCCGCCGAGGCTATTGATGGCATCGGTGATGTTGACGTAGTGTTCGAAAAATTTCGACGCGATGTCCTCGTAAGCGGGATTGTGCGTCGCGAGTTCGAGCGCCATGGAAAGCATCGAAAGGCAATAATAGGCCATCCATGCCGTGCCGTCCGCCTGATGCAGGTGCCCGCCGCCCGGGAGTGCGTGTGATCGATCGAAGACACCAATGTTATCCAGTCCGAGGAATCCGCCGCCGAAGACGTGTCGACCTTCGGTATCCTTGCGATTGACCCACCAGGTGAAGTTGATCAACAGTTTTTGAAAAGCCCGCTCCAAAAAGGTCACATCGCGCTGGCCTTTGGCATCGGCGATTTTATACACACGCCACACCGCCCCGGCGTGCACGGGCGGGTTGACGTCGGAAAAATTCCATTCGTAGGCCGGCAATTGCCCATTGGGATGCATGTACCACTCGCGCAATAGCAATAACAACTGATCCTTGGTGAAATCGGGATCAATGGTCGCGAAGGGAATCATGTGAAAGGCCGTATCCCATGCCGCAAACCACGGGTATTCCCATTTGTCGGGCATCGATAGGATGTCGCGCGCGAAGAAATGTTTCCAGTCGGAATTCCGACCATTTAGTCGGCTTTGCGCCGCCGGCTTGCCGTTCGGGTCGCCGTGGAGCCAGTCATCGACCACATAATGGTAAAATTGCTTGGTCCACAACAAACCCGCGTAGCCTTGTCGGCAAATCATCTGCTCCGCTTCAGGAATGTTGCTGGGAATCACAGCGGCGTAAAATTCATCGGCCTCAGCAATGCGTTGCGACAAGGTTTCTTCGAATCTTTCCAGACCGTGTACGCCGTTGTCCTCTTTTTCGGCATGGAGTCGACAGCACACAGTCACCGAGCCTCCAGCAGGAACGACAAAGCGAAATAGGGCGGCCGACTTCGTTCCGCAGGGACTCGGGTTGACGGCGTCCTTTTTGCCGTCGATCACATAGCGATGAAAGGCGTCTTTGACATAAGGCTCCGCATTGGTGCCGACGCCTAGCGCTTCGCGATTGGTGTCGTTTTCCGTAAACAACCATTCGGGCGCGCAAGCGCCTTGCGACGACTCCGCGTAAAAGCGATAGCTGCCGAGATTTTCGTGTTCGACTCGTAGATAGTTATTTTCCAACCGAATGGTTGGTTTTTTTATCGTCGCTTCCCTTTCATTGCCCCAGGCCCAGGTATTGCGGAACCACAGAGTGGGGAGCAGATCGACGGGAGCGGCTTCTGGACCATGATTGGTGATGGTCAATTTCCACAACATGTCTTCCGGCGAGCGTTTGGCAACCTCTTGTAGGACATCGAAGTAGCGACCTTGGTCAAAAGCGCCCATGTCGGCGATTTCCAGCTCTGGTCCTTCGCGACCGAGCTTTTGATTTTCGGTGATGAGTTCGGCGTAAGGGTAGCGTTGCTGCGGGTATTTGTAGAGTGCCTTGGTGTAAGAGTGCGTGGGGGTGGCATCGAGGTAGTAGTAGCATTCCTTGACGTCCTCGCCGTGATTGCCTTCATGACCGCCGAGCCCGAAGAGTCGTTCTTTGAGAATCGCGTCCCGGCCATTCCACAGCGCGGGAGAGAAGTTCAATTGCCCCTTGCGATTGCACCAACCTTGCAGACCATCTTCGCCCCAGCGATAGGCACGGAAGCGTGCTTGGTCGTGTGTGAAAGCCGACCAGCTATGCCCGTGGTCGGAATCATCTTCGCGCACGGTACCCCACTGACGTTCGCTCAAGTACGAGCCCCAACGTTTCCAGTTGGCTTTGCGTTCTCTGTCCTCGATCAGTCTTTGGTGCTCTGCTGTCATCCGCAAGTCGATTAAGCAGTTTTCATGCACACTTGTCGAGGAATCTGGAGAAGGGATTTGCAATCCCTTTTGTTTTTGAAGGAGAATGTTGTTTTTGCGATGGAGTTTGTTAGGTGAATGGCCGTGTTCGAGCGAAAGCGCAGGAATTACAAATTCCTGCTCCATAGGGTGAAGCTACCCGAGGCTTGATGTTGGGGATTTTTGATGATGTAGTCTCTCGTCCATTGATACTCTCGTTGCCAGATCTTACCTTCCACTCCACGCAGTTTGTTGATTTCTCGTGCTGAGTGTCGCTTCCAGCTTTGCAGAATGGATTCCAGCCGATGCTCTTTGAAAGGTCGAACTAGAACATGCACGTGATTTGGCATTACAACGAAACTATCCAATTCATAGCGTTCTTGATGAAAGTGATGCATGGCTCCCGAGACACAATCGCGTAACGTCTTTGTTGCTAACAAGCATTCACCATGCGCATGATCTAACATGTCCTCAAATGGTAGTGTGAATTTTCGTTGATATTCACGCTTATGGAGATCACTCCAAGGCTTGGGATGACGATTTTCCCATAACTTCCGTTCGGCCAAAAGCTTTTTGACGATCGCAAGTGGCAAGGAATCTCTCAAGCGCCAAGTGACAAAAATCCATGTTTCGCCTTGTTGCCAATGAGGCAAATTACCACGGTGTCGATCAATTGTTTTGTAACGATCGAGAAACATTGTCTTAGTCTAACGTAAGGAGAAGGGATTTGCAATCCCTTTGGCTTTTGAAGGAGAACCTTGTTTTTGCGATGGAGCTTGTTGGGTGAATCACCGTGTTCGAGCGAAAGCACAGGAATTGAAAATTCGTCGTAAGGAGAAGGG
>RDYF01000018.1 GCA_004293285.1 Verrucomicrobiota bacterium
CGACAGTCTCACCAACTCGTCTGTCAGCGCGAAGGTCGGTGTGATGATTCGCGAATCACTCGCTGCGAACGCCCGCTGTGCCGCCGTCTATGTCACTCCCAGTGCGGGCGTGCAATTCATCTGGCGCACTAGCGCAGGCAGCATGGTCAACATCGCAACAGTATCAGGCCGCACGGCTCCTCAATGGTTACGCATGCAGCGAGTCGGAAATTCCTTCCGAGCCTTCTACTCCACCAACGGTAGTACTTGGACGCAATTTGGCGGCAGCAAAACGATTTCGATGTCGACCAATGCCCTCATGGGACAAGCAGTCACCAGCGGCACCAATGCCTCGCTCTGCACAGGAGTGTTTTCAGGAGTGATTGCGACACCTTGATCTCCAAACCTACTCACAAATTCCGCATCAATAGCGTGCGGATTTGGAGAGGTTGATTGGGAATAATCGCTCCTTGCTCATCGCGTGCGGGAGCGATTTCGATAACGTATTCGCGGACTTTTCTGCCAATGACGGCACCTGCTTGGTTGAGCACTTGGCCTGCGACGACGATGCGAAATGTTTTGCTCTGAAAAGTCACGAGCGAGCTCACGCGCTGAAACAACTCTTCTCGCCCCGCGTCGTCCCAGGAATCCTCGGGCTGAGAGGAATTCGGATATGACAAACGGCTCCCAAAAAAGGGTTCGGTATCGGCTTGAGGGTTGTTGTAGTTGCGCATCTGCCCAGGATGGAGGCGAATCAGGTTGAGATCGGAAATCGAACGCAGCGGCGCACGATTGCGTGTGGCGATGACGGCATCGGCAAAACGATCTCCTACCGCTTGGTGACTGGGTGGAAAAATCGGGCCGAGTTGCGGATCTCTCGACAGTTCTTGCCCCGCAATCAAACAACGCAGTACCTCGCGCGATGCCGTATTGATGTTGATGCGCGGCAGATCGTCTTGTGGCTTAGGAGTTAAGGCAAAGAGATCGAGCAATTGCGCGGCCCTTCGGCCTTCTCGGTCGAACGCCGCGTATTCAGGTCGACCAATGGCCAGGGTAATGCCACCACCAGCGCGCGCATCGGCAGCAAAGCTGCTGAGTTCGACATCACGCCACTGCGCCGGATCAAAAATGTGTCCGATTTCCGCAAGAGATTGCAGCGGACGATTCGCCATCCATGCCGGTGCCATCTGGGGTTGATTGGCCGGAAGATTCAGCGCGGTGGGAAGAACGGCATCGCGACTCGCGCTGATGCCAGGCGTCGAGTTCCAACCTCGATCCGGCCAATGCAGCAGCGATACTTCACGAAAAGGCCGTGATGAATGAACGCCCCGCTTCAAGGCTCGCCCACCCCAGTTGCTGTTTTGATCATAGTCGTTCGCATACACCCAAGTGTTGATGTAATGGGAAGCACGCGGATCACCATGCTGCCCTATGCTGTGATCATGCGCCGGAGAACCATTGCCCTTCCACTTGCGCTGGCTCGCTCCCCCGCGCAGGTTGCCTGCTGTGCGCTGCAAACCACCACGAGCAGTGTCGACCAGTCGACCATTCCACAGCAACTCGAAGCTGCTCGTCGTGGTCGCAGTCGCAGGAAAATTCAACTCACTGGGTGGAAAGACACCAATCGGAAATACGCACTCGCGCTCACCACAGAGTTTCACAACGAATCCATTCGGCGGGATACTCACTGACTGCGCCGGAAATGTGGTTGTCCCAAATGGTCGCGATCCTACAAGCGGAATCACGATCTCGTGGCGATTGATGTTGGTCAACTGAAACGTCCCTCGGACCGATTGCTGGCTGAGATTCCAGAGCTCGACATAGGTCGATATCCGAATGGTTAGCGTTCGCTGGCTCAGATCGGTGCTAACCCACTCATAGCGATCAAACAGTTCATTCACAAAAGGATAACTGTCTACCCCGCGGTAACCCGAACCCACCGTTGCATCATGGTCTGCATCCGCAAAATCAATGATGCTCGCCGCGATCGTTTTCGTGTAATCTTCACTCGCCGGAAAAGCGCCGCGTCGATTGGTAAAATCGGGCAAATTGCGATCGATGTGCGCGGCGATCTCATCGACATTTCCTTGTGCAATGAGATCGGACAAATTCCGAGCAGGTCGACCGGCATCGGCGTATCCAAATCCATGCGGAATCAACGGCACACGACGCTGCGGTGCGGGCAACTGATAGGAAATGTAAGGCTCTACCTGCGCTGCATCGACCTCCCCCAGCACCAAGCGGGTGCCGGCGGGAGTTTTCAAACTCGTGCGCTGTGCCACCAAACGATCCTGAGCGCTGACCGCAGGTTTGCTCTGAGCACGAGGGTCAAACAAAGTAAAATACTGGATTTCCTGCGGTCCAAGGGCCTCTCGACGCGGCTCTGTTCCTGCACGCATGCCATCGAGTCGACCGCTGAGATCTTCGACCCACCAAGCATAACGCATCGTGTGAGTCGCACTCGACTCGGGGACATCCACCCAAGCACCACGAGGCACGTTCCGATCATAGCGATTCATCGAAACGATGGTCGGCAAATGCGCCATGCGAAGCGAATGGGCAAGAGCCACCCCATCAATGCGCCGATCGCCCGCATGACTCTCTTTCACCCCGCTGACCAAGGGCAATACCCGCCACTGTTGACGTTGCAGATCAAATCGCGCGCCGAAGGTAAAAAATTGCTCGCGCGAAGGCTGATGGCCCACGGCCTCTATCAACGGTTGATCAGGATCGTCGACACGAAACACCAGCGAATCATCGGCAGCAGCGATTGGACTCAGTGTCGCAATTGCATCAGCCAACCCACTCTCCACCGCCATTTCCGCCCTTGCTGCATGGGAATACGAGCGAGCGGTCTTGCGCTCTAAGGTGAAAACCGAGAGCGACCCAACGACGAAAAGCATCATGCCTGCAATCGCCATGACGGTCATGGGCAAAGCAAATCCTCGCTGTTGCCCTATTTGACTAATAAATCGTTTTTTTGTTTTCATCGCAATTTCATGCGGTACACCTGCCGTCGCACCGATTCCCCCTGTTTCGGATTCTGTCGGTTTGCCAAATCTTTCCAATCTTGCTCAGACTGAAGACGCTGTGCCGTCCGCTCGTCGACCATTTCCACCAAAATTTCCAAGTCGCTCGGCATACTACCAGGCTCAGCATTCCAAAGCTGCCATCGCCCTTGAGCATCGCGCTGCCGTCCACGAATTTCCCATCGCAATACATGATAGGCCAAGGGTTCATCGACCAAGGGATCCGGACTCGGCAACACGGCGGCGTTTCCTGCTTGCAACCATTGCTGAGTCGCATGGGCATCAAGAGTGCGACGAAACAATTTCGGCGAACCGCGACGTGCTTCATCCTCTCGAAATGCGACGTAATAGAAACAGCCCATCAAATCGCCCGTCGCATCGCTTTGCGCAGCATCACGCTGTCGCACAAAAGCCATCTGCGTCTGACCATTCGCATCGGCCTGCAAAAAAAACATGGTGCCCGATACCTGCGACGAAAGATCATTTTCGAGAAATTGAAAGAGCGCTCGACCGTCAGCAAGGGAGTTGATGTTGCGTTGGGAAATGTGGTAGTGCGTGCTCACTTGCCCTAACAAAATCAACAAAGCAATCATCAACAACGAAGTCACCGCCATCGCCGTCAACAATTCCGCAAGCGAAAAACCATGCTGCTGACCAAGACAACAAGAGCGACGCGAATTCAAGTGGAGCAAATTTTTCATGGGGGCGTTTGACGAGGAATCAACATGCTGTAGCAAGACACCGCGCGCTTGGCTTGCGGTGCACGAGCAGAGTGAGTGACACGAAGATGAACGTGCGCAAGCGAATCCAAGGCGCCAAGGGTCATGTTCGCAGGAGGATGGGCTACAGCATACAAGAGCACCACATACTGAGCTGATCCCACCGCCATTCCGTGTTGCAGCTCGACTTCGGTAGCGCGCGATAGATATCGACCCTCAGCATCAAAAACCAAAATCTCCGGCTGCTCTTCCGTCGCCAAAACGGGAAAGGATGGTTTCTGCGGAAACATCTCAGAGGGCATTCCTCGCCACGCATGGGTCAATTCTTGCTGCACCTCACGCGCAATCCAAGCCGAACGCGTATCGGCCTCCGCATGACGACGAGTGCGAGAAGTCACCGCACTGGCTGATAGCATGATGGGCACGGTCATCGCGATCACCACCAAGGCAATCACAGCCTCCATCAAGGTAAGACCACGATGCCATTTCCCTTGCAATCCTGTAACCCTACTTCTCATAAGGCATCAATCTGCCGCGCCCGCCCGGTGAGCCGATTGATCTGCAAGCGATCGCAAGCCAGCGACTGTCCGGACTTCGAAATCGCCACAACCTGCCCTCCACTCACCCGCCCCTGACCCAACAATAACTCGATCGGGCCTTGGCTCGGGGAGACAATCTGCCCATTCGCCGAAAACACAATCAACACCCCTGTCACCGAGCGTCCCGACAGCATCACGGGCGCGCGGCAAGCTTGCTCCATGACCGTCGCGCGCGCATGCTGAGCCGCCGACTGTGAAAACACGAATATCGTACCGGGCAACATTTCCCAGCGCTGCAACACGCGCGTCACTTGGTAGCGGCCCGCCAACTGCTGCGGATCGACCTTCCACTCGACCTCTGCCATGCCAAACATTTTCCCTCCTTGCTCCTCCCCCGCCGCATAGTCCGCAATCACCACAGCAGTCGCAACCCCCTGCGCAATCGCATGCGAACGCGCCCGCTGCAAGTGACCCTTCACGAGCTCGCGCGCCGCTTGACGGGCTCGCTGGTCCGATTTCATCAGGGTCGGTGCCGCAGCGCCCATCAACAATATCAAAATGGCCAACACCACCAGCAACTCCGTCAGGGAAAATCCGCCATGTCGCCCGCATTCGGGAGGCTTCACTCTCTCAGATCGCGCTTTTGTCATCATTTTCATTACATGATTCGCCGCCCCTAGCAGAGCAAGATTAGTGCCAGCACATTGCGAAACCTTGAGAAAAATCATTCGCCGAATGATAAAATTCACCGCGTTTTGCTTTCAAATGCTCCAAAACCATCGATTTCAGGACATTTTTCTCGAAAAATTTGAAGAGCTTCTGCGAAATTTCAAAAAAATGACCTTCCTTCTTGAAAGTTCACCCGAACTGTCATTCCATCGCCTTCACCGTTATGAGTCTTCGCAAACAATTGAATGATATCCTCATCGCCCTGCTGCCGACCAATCCGGCTGAGTCGATCAAGGGCACGGAGCTCATTCGTTTGGCACGTCTTCAGCTCGATGGACATTATTCCGATGCCTCGCTGCGCTACCATTTCTCGATCATGTCCTGCGACCCATCGTCGCCCATCGCCAAGGTGGAAAAAGGGCAAGGCTACTACCGCCGCAGCGCGCCTGCCCCCGCGCTCTCCAGTGCTCAGGAGCTGATTTCACTGACGCAAGGGAGGCTGGACGACATCACCACCGATCAGTCCGCCATCGATCAGACGATGCTACGCATCCGCAAGTTTCGCGCCATTGTGCATCGCTATTTTGAAATCAATGGCCGCTTTCCCTTCATCTTCCGCCATGCCTTCGCCCGCGAGGCACCGCTGGGGAATTTGTGGAAATACCCGGAAATGGTGTTGATCGACTGGGAAACGGGCGATGCCCCCGATGAGGCGATGACTCTCGATCCCACCATGCTGGCCCTCAAGCAGCGACTGGGGCTTTCGCCTTTTGGCATGCATGCCGCACGTCTGCGCATTCAACCTTCGCTGCAAACCTATCGCGAAGATTTTTTCCAAACTCTAGCCATTTCTCAATGGGCGCATGCGGGAGAACTGATTTACGCTGCTCCCATCATCGATGAAGCCCTGGCCGATGGCTTGCGTCGACTGAATTCGATGTATGGCATTGGTGTCACCTCTTTTGGTCTGACCTCGGAAATGCTCGATGATCTGCCACGTCCAGCTCAGATTCTCAATGCGCACCCTCGGGAGACTGAAGCGATCATGGCTCGTCTCGACATCAATCGCATCGCCGCTCCGCAAATTCGTCCACACTTGGATTGGCAAGGTCTCAATGCCTTGCGCTGCGAGAGCGATGAAGCCCGCGAGCTGGTCCACTGGATCACGCATTGCCTCGAAGCCGGACGTGCCGAGCCTTACAAAGAGCCCGAGCCTCCAGCGTCGACTGGACATTGATGCATTTTTCTCCTATGCTACGTGCATGAAACTGCCCGATGCCGAGCCCAATCCCTCGCTTGCAGGAAGTCTGCTTTTTGCCAGCCCGGCTCTGCGAGGAGCGCCCTTTGAGCGGTCGGTCATTTTGCTCTCGCAACACAGCGCGGAGGACGGAGCCTTTGGACTAATTCTCAATCAACCCACCGGTCAGAGTGTCGGCGATGTCCTCCAAGACCCCGCCTTCCGCCCACTGCGCCACATCAGCGTCCACCAAGCGGGCCCTGTGGCAGAGGATCAATTGTTTTTTGCCGCTCTCTGGTGGGATGGCCCCCAAGGGCTTCGACTCGCTCAACAAATCTCCGCCGAGGAGGCCATGGTGCAGCAAAAAAAATCCGGCACACTCGTGCGCGCCTTCATCGGCTACTCGGGCTGGAGCCCCGGACAACTTGAAGAGGAAATTGAGCAAAACACTTGGATCGTTGCCCCCACACCTCCGCAATTGCTCGGGCTCAGCCACGAACGCTCGCTATGGTATGAAGCCCTGCGCTCGATTTCTCCCTTTCATCGCTTGCTCGCCGAGGCTCCCGTGAATCCCTCGGCAAACTGAGCGCTTGGGCATTGTCGATGCCTTCAACGCCTGCCCCACTTTTCCAAAACGCGATCCAGCTGACGCAGAAATTCTTTTTCGGTCGGGTAATCGCTCGCAAAAAAGCGCTCCAATTCCCTGCCATTTTCATCCAACAACACAATCATCGGCATGCCCTCGATGCGGAATTGTCGGGCATAGCGGTCGTTCTTTTTCTTCAATGCAGGATTGCCCATCGGGAAATCCAATTCCACGAGAACGAAGTGCTTGGAGGCTGCGGCGATGAATGACTTTTGAGAAAACACTTGCTGGCGCATGCGCATGCACGGCGGGCACCAATCGCTGCCAGTGAATTCCATCAGCACCAACTTGTTTTCCTTCTTCGCCAGCGCCAAGGCCTGTTCCAAATCCGACGTCCACCCCGCTAGGGCACCATGGCTTAGGCTGGTCCATGTCACGAGGCAAAGCATCAAGAAAACCGATTTTTGAAGCAAGGATCTCATATCTTTTCACCGCTCATCAAAGCCGATTTTGTTCAAAAAACCATCGCTTTTTCTCATCTCTCGTGCCAATTTTCGGCATGCCTGCTGCGCCTTTGATCATCGCCACGCGGAATGCTCACAAAACCGCCGAAATCCGCGAGATGCTCGGCGAGGCTTATTCTGTCAAGGACGCGAATGATTTTCCCGACTTCCCGCAGGTGGAGGAAACGGGCACGACTTTCCTCGAAAATGCCACTCTCAAGGCCGTAGCCATCAGTCGCTGTGTCGACGGGATGGTGGTGTCGGACGACTCGGGACTGGAGGTCGACGCCCTTGCTGGCGCTCCGGGCGTTTGGTCTTCGAGCTACGGCGGAGAGGAAGGCAATCACGCCAAAAACAATGCGAAGTTGCTCGCCAGCATGGCCGACATTCCGACAGCCCAACGCACCGCACGCTTTGTCTGTGTCATGGTCGTCGCCCAACACGGTCAAGTGCTCGCCCATTTTCGCGGCACGGTCGATGGCACCATCGTCACTGCCGAACGAGGCAAGGACGGCTTCGGCTATGATCCCCTCTTTATCCCCATCGGCCACCAAGCGACCTTTGCAGAACTGGGGGCCGAAATCAAAAATCAGCTCAGTCATCGCTCGCGCGCACTTCAAGCCGTGATGACATGGCTCCAACAACATCCTGCCTCATGATCCGCCGACTTCTTTTTCTGATTGCCGTTCCACTTCTTTCGCTGCTGCAGCTGTCTTGTTTTCAGGTCAGAGCCAAAGACCCTGTGATCTACCGATTTGTGCCAGGCAAAACCGCCTTGCTGAAAGATGGCTTCGCCTACGCCCCAAGACGCGCACCTCGTCAAGTCGTGGCCGCCATTGCCGCGGGGAATCGGTTGCAAGGAAAACCCTACAAATGGGGCGGCGGCCACGCCCGCTTGAACGATACCGGCTATGATTGCTCTGGCTCGGTTTCGTATGTCCTGCGCGAAGCCGGAATCATTCAGGGCAGCATGCCCTCACGCGCCTTTCTCCATTACGGCAAACGCGGTGAAGGAAAATGGATTACCATCTACAGCCGCAATGGTCATGTCTTTATGACTGTAGCCGGACTCCGACTCGACACCGGTGGTCAGGGTCGACGCGATGGTCCCAAATGGAAACCCTGGAAGCGCGAATCGAAGGGCTACATCATGCGCCACCCACCAGGCCTCTGAGCGACTCGGCTACGGCTCGCAAGGAAGAATGCTGCGCCTGCGCCCCAGTAAAATCCAAACAAGAGGTCACTCGGTTCGGCACCACCCATACATCCATGCCCGCCGCTTGCGCGGAAATCATGCCATTGTGTGAATCCTCGATCGCCAAGCACTGCTGCGGCGCCACGCCAAAGCGTCGGGCCGCTTCAAGCCACAAATCCGGCGCCGGCTTGATGCGCGGAGCATCACCCCGACAAGTCACATGAGCAAAGGCATCGCGAATGCCAAGCTGCTCCAGCCAACCATCAACCCATTGATGAGAACTGCTGGAAACGACCCCCACAGCCACGCCCTTTTCTCGTAACAGCTCCAGGCACTCGACAACTCCCTCCATCAATCCCTCGTCACTCAGCTCGTGCACGATCTCTTGCTGACGCTCCTGATCCATCGTCTGCCAGTCAAACTCTTTGCCCGTCAACTCTTCAAGATAGCTCTTCGGCGACCATGTCTCGAAGTCACTGCCAATGCAGCGCGTATACATCGATAATGGCAAATCTCGGTCCTCCGCCGAAAAACATTTTTTCCACGCCAAGTAAATCGCCCACTCGGTGTCTACCAAGATTCCATCAAAATCAAAAAGCACCACTTGCCACGTTTTCACGCCTTTTTCTGACAATTCTATCGCGACATAGCAATGATAATGTCGCCTCTTGTAGGAATCGCAATCTCCTTGATTCTGTCGATTGGTCTTTTTCTTTCATTTGTGTTATTTTTTACAATTTGCTCGTTTTGCATTCCTTTTCTTTTCAAACAATGGATAAAATTCCTAGTTTTTTTGTAATTTGAATCATTTTATTTAAAATTTTCAAATAATCTAAAAAAAAGCATGAAAGTCGATGGATCCATTTTGAGTCGATAAACGGATTTCCGGCGACGGCAAAAAAAACGCGACAAAGGCATCGGCGCATGGCAAACTGCCCCGGCGCATGTCCACTCCCACGCTGCTACCTGCCGACCAACGCAGTTACTCCGAACAGATGACCATCATGAAGATTTCTCTGGTGGTTTCGGCGCTATTGCTGGTGCTGAAAGTCTGGGCGGCATGGACCACTCGTTCTTCGGCTCTCTACTCGGACGCAGCGGAGTCGTTTGCGCACCTGATCGCGGTCTTGATTGCGGTACGTGCTTTGCAACTGGCACACAAACCAGCCGATGACGAGCATCATTTCGGTCACGACAAAGCAGCCTATCTTTCTTCCGGATTTGAAGGCGCCATGATTTCTTGCGCCGCCTTGATGATTTTTTACGAAGCAGGTCGACAATTTTCCCAGGGCATGCAGATCGAACGCATCGGTCTCGGAGCCACTCTGGCGGGCATTGCAACCGTCGTCAATGGACTGCTGGGCTTGAGCTTGTTGCACATCGGCAAAAAGCGACTTTCCCCAGTGCTCCAAGCGAATGGTCGACATGTGATGACCGATGTGATCACCAGCGTAGCCGTGCTCGCTGCCCTTTCTTTGGTGCATTGGACGGGCTGGCCTTGGTGGGACCCGTGGATCGCCATCCTCGCTGCAGCCAATATCCTTTGGACAGGGAGCCGATTGATCAAAGACAGTCTTGCCGGCCTGATGGATGCTGCTGAACCAGAGACCGAGGCGAAAATCCGTGCGTTGCTGGAAGAGCTTCGCACAACTCGAGATTTTCGCTACCACCACCTACGGCATCGACATTCGGGCCACACGCATTGGGTCGAAATTCATTTGGTTTTTGCCGATGAAACAACGGTGCTCGACGCTCACCACATCGCCACAGAAGTGGAGGAACGCATCTGTGCCTTGCTGGCTCCCTATGGACGCATCATCACCCATTTGGAACCCATCTCCGCGGAAGAGACCGATGAGGTCTGGGAAGGCGAACGCGTCACACCATCGAACCGCTAAAGACCGCAAGATTGGAGCTTTGCGTCAGCGAAATCGCAGCATAGTATGCTGCCATGCGCAACCAGTTCTACCAAACTTGGGACACCGAACGACTCAAACCTGAAAAGGACAATGGCGATTATCGCTCAGCCTTTCAGATCGATCGCGATCGCGTCATGCACACGCCGACCTTTCGTCGATTGCAGAATAAAACCCAGGTGTTCTGGAGCGGCGAGTACGATTTTTATCGCACTCGCCTGACTCATTCACTGGAGGTTGCGCAGATTGGTCGAGCGATTTGCCACTGGCTCCAGGCGCGTGCCGATGGCCCCTTGCGTCCCGATTTTTTCATTGATCCCGACCTCGTGGAAGCCGCTTGCTTGTCCCACGATCTCGGTCATCCACCGTTTGGGCACGCAGGAGAACGCACCCTCAACTACCTCATGCGCGATCGCGGCGGCTTTGAGGGTAATGCGCAAACTCTCCGCATTCTCACCGAACGCATTTTTTCCGCAAAGCGCACGGGCATGAATCCGAGTCGCGCTTTTCTCGATAGCATTCTCAAATACAAATCTCTGTGGTCAGAACTCCGTCACTTGCAAGGCAACGCACCCGAGCATCACTTTCTTTATGATGATCAAGAGCCATTTCTCGACTGGGCCATGGGCGGACACGACTTCCCGTTAGAACTCCCTCCGGGAAAAGCGCGCGACTCCTTCAAGTCGATCGAATGCCAAATCATGGACTGGGCGGATGATACCGCTTACTCGCTCAATGATCTATCGGATAGCGTCAGAGCAGGCTTTCTTACCACCGACCGCATTCACCAATGGTGCGAACGCCGCCAAATCTCTTACGAAAGTGGCAGCAGCATCGATCAGTTGATGCATGCCATCCGCCAACGCAAAGTGGACCCTTTTGTCGGCAAACGCATCGGTCGTTACATCCAATCCACTCATCTGCGCGAACGCGTCAATTTCTTATCTCATCAAAGCATGCGATATCGTTACGAATTGGTAATCGATGAGGAAGTGAAGCAGGAATCGGCTCTGTTCAAAAAACTAGCCTTTGAGGTCGTCTTCCTTTCGCCGCAACTTAAGCAGCTCGAACACAAAGGCAATTTCATGCTACAAGGACTTTGGGATTTGTTAGAAAAGCGCTACATTTCTCCAGGGCACATTGATGGACAAAATTTTCAAATCCTCGGGCCAGAAACAGCCGATGAAATCGATCACGCTGTCGATGACCGGAGCAAAGCTCGACTGATTTGCGATTATCTCGCAGGCATGACCGATGGCTTTGCCGCCCGAACTTATCAACGACTCTTTTTCCCGAACTACGGTTCGATCCACGATCTGATTGGTTAGATGCAGTCGCACATCTGTCTGATGGATGTGACGGCATCCCAAGGTCGAGGGCGTGTCGCATCCACAAAAAAGCCGCCTCCCTCATTCGAAGGAAGCGGCTCCATGAGCAAGCATTCTTAGGCCTGCTTGTCGCGCTTGAGCAAGAAAGGCTTGCCTCGCAATTTGGCTTTTTGCAAAGCGCGCAGGGTTTTTTCCACACACTCTTCCGGCACTTCAATGATCGTGTGGCGCGGGAACAACTTGATGTGACCGAGACTGCCATCGGGCACCTGCCCCTCACGATAGAACATACCGACCAAATCTTTCGCGTTGATGCCGTGCGTTTTGCCCAAATTCAAAAACAACTTGGCCATGTCACCCGCATAGGAATTCGAACGCTCATTGCTGCGGTCGGGACGATGCGGCGTGCGATCAGAGCGATCAAACTTCCCACCATCGGCCGTGCCCGACTGATCTTCCGCAATGCTCTGCCCCTTGGTCCCAGTCGCTTCGCGCAACAAGGTGAACAACGCGCCAGCAATGTCCGTCGCCGTGTGCCCCTGATCCAGCAAGCGCTCGATGTAGGTCTCGTGTCCTTGAAAACTGCCTGCCTCTAAGCGATCCCGAACCGAATCATACAGCGCATCGGCACGACGATCCTCTACTTCCTCCTGAGAAGGAACTCGATGGCGTGGAATTTTTTGGCGAATGGTTCTCTCGATGTTTTGCAAGCGATAGAGATCGCGGCCAAATACAAAAGTCACGGCTCGGCCGGTGCGACCAGCGCGACCGGTTCGTCCGATTCGGTGCACGTAGTCTTCTGGATCGTGAGGCACATCGTAGTTGAAAACGATGTCAATCTCTTCGATATCAATACCGCGAGCCGCCACATCGGTTGCTACCAACACTTCTACCTTACCATCCCGGAAACGCTGCAAGACCCGCTCACGCATCTGTTGTGTGACATCGCCATGCAATCGATCCGCGGGATACCCGCGCGCCAATAAGGCCTCCGTGCACTCATCGACGGCCTTTTTGGTGTTGCAAAAAACAATCGCCAAGCGTGGATCCTCCAAGTCAAGCAAACGACAGAGCACTTCCACTTTCGAACGCTCGCGCACTTCATAATGACGCTGTTCAATGGAATCGACCGTCAGTGCCTTGCGCTCGATCTCGAGCATCTGTGGACTCTTGCCGAACTTTTTGATCAAACCTTCCACCGCACGATTCATCGTTGCAGAAAAGAACATGGTCTGGCGCGAAGCTGGCAACTGCGCGAGCAATTCTTCCATTTCCTCACGGAAGCCCATGTCGAGCATGCGGTCGGCTTCATCAAGAATGGTCATTTTCACCTCAGAGGGATCGAACGAACCACGA
Source organism: Verrucomicrobiota bacterium (assembly GCA_004293285.1). Classification (GTDB taxonomy): domain Bacteria; phylum Verrucomicrobiota; class Verrucomicrobiia; order Verrucomicrobiales; family Akkermansiaceae; genus UBA956. The sequence continues at coordinate 13,057 of RDYF01000018.1, forward strand.
CGCAAGTGATCCAGAAGTCGACCCGGCGTGCCGACAATCAACTGAGCGCCATCTTCCAACGCGCGAAACTGCCGACCAATCGGAGCACCGCCATAGACAGGGACGGCATGCAACTTCGGCAAACGAGAACCGAGTCGATGCACCTCTTCACAAACCTGAATCGCCAATTCCCGCGTGGGGCAAAGAATCAGCACTTGCGGCTTGCGACGATTCACATCGATGCGCGCTAGGGCCGGCAGCACAAAAGCGGCGGTCTTTCCAGAACCAGTCTGGGATAGTCCGACAATGTCGTGTCCTTCCATGGCAACTGGAATGGCAAGAGATTGAATGGCCGATGGCCTTTCATATCCAAGATGTTCAATGGCTTCCAGCAACGGTGTGGGCAGCCCTAATTCAGCAAACGGGGTAGTGTTCATAATGCGACAATCCGATGCCCCTACTCCATTTCATCCGAGAAATCATAGGCCCTATCCCATCGGATAACACATCGGATGCCGATCTTAAGCGGAATGATAAGGAAAAAGCAAGAACGATCTTTGCTCGTTTCTTGATTCCAGGCCGGTGCAACTGACAAAAAATGCCACTCGCGCTCGTTCGCTCAGAGGGAAAGAACGCGAGTGACGACCCATCCATCAACCATTAGGCGCAACGCCGACGACGCAACATCAGCAAACTGCCGAGCCCAACCAACAAGGCCGCAGAAGGTTCAGGCACAATCACCACGTTCAGACTTCCCGGAGTAAAGTAGCCCTGATAGCCATTGCCAAAGTCATAGGCCGTCTCGGGACTCAAGAACACGGTCGAACCCCAATCGATCGCAAAATCACCAGCAATCAGCTGATAGGTACCCGCCCCCGCATTGCGCCAATCCCAGCCCACCAGATTCTCAAAAGTCAACTGCCCCAATGACAAGGATCCATTGCTGACCGTCAAAATGCCGGTGCTCGTCTCACCCAATACGGCCCCAGTCAAATCCAAGCCAGCTCCGCTCAGGATATTCAAACCAGCCCCTAAGGTCCCGTTAGCTCCTCCTGTGCCAATAAAGGCATTCGCCGCCACACTTACCGCACTCGCTCCCAGCGAACCATTCACATACAAGGTTCCCGCACTCACTGTGGTCGTGCCCAGATACTGGTTCGACCCCGTAATGCTCATCGTTCCTGCTCCACTTTTGATGAGAGAACCTGAGGATATTCCTCCCGTAATTTCCATATCAATCAAAGACGAACCATCGCCAACAGTGAAAGTGCGCGAGCCCCCGCCTAGATTCAACGCCCCAGAAATTTTGGCGCGGCCATTGTTGGTCGCATCAAATGTCGCGTCGCCATTCAGTGTCGTCGACAAGTTGCTGGCAATCTCCGCATCGCGCATTGTCAAGGAACCCACAGCAATCGCACTCTGAGTGGCTCCGGCCGTTAGACCACCACTGAGCACACTCAGCGTTCCCGCTACGGTCTGAGTGGAACCAGCACCGTCCAATGTCACCAATCCCGAACTGCGATGAATGGTCAAGTTGTTGACGGTCGAAGGCAGCAAAGCGCCCGTCGATGCCCCACGAAATTCATAATTTGCCCCCGAGTGAAAAGAACGCGTGCCAGTCATGGTCACTGCGCCATCCAAGCCATTCGCATGCTCCGTGATTAGGGTGGCACCACTCGCCAAAGAAAAATTGCCCAATGCGCCCGACAACACTTGCGTGCCGAGATTCAGAGTCCCATTCACATTCACTGTCGCCGCACCTGCGTTGAGCGAATCCTGAAATGTCAGATTTTTTCCGGACGCAATATTGAGGGTGAGATTGTTGAAATTGCTATTGGCCACTGTCCCCCAGGTTGCCGTCGCAGCAGATGAACCCGTAAAATTCAGTTCTGCGCTACCAGCTCCAGGTTTGGATAAAGAACCAAGATTGGTGAAACTTCCCGACAAGTTCATGATCATCGAACCATTGCCCTGATTCAGCGATACCGATGAACCACTGGCGATCGAAAAGTCTCTTGCCACCGAATGAGTCAATAACGCGTTATTCGTGAGACGCAATTGCCCTGAATCGTTCACGACTAGATTTCCCGTGGTCGTCAGTGCACTTGTCAAACTGGTGTTAGCGGTGCCACTAAAAATCAAATTGCCATAACTGATGCCCGAGATCCGTGGAGACTGCTGATTCGCGAGTTCAAAATTGCTGTTCGCGTGCAGGGTTCCAATCCCCACATTGCTGTAAGTGGAGTTTTCCATCATAAATGTCGCTCCACTCTGCATATGGAGCGTAAAACTCGGATTGTTGGCTCCGGTTTGAAAGACACTCCCTGTCTCCAACAATAGTCCCGAGTTCGTACCGGATATGCTCCAAGAACCGGTCAGAACCGCAGTTTGACCGTTCTGCACGATAAACGAATTGCCCGCCGTGCTGAAATTTCCTGGACTGGAACCCGTTCCGTTGCGCTCAGTATTCCAACTGGAAACGCTCGTTACTGGACCAACACCATCATAAAAGTAATCGATGGCATGAGATGAAAGCGGCAGCATCACGCACGAAAAACCGCAGACAATTTTGGATAGATGACTCAAGTATTTCACGATTGTATAGTATTGTTCGTTGTTATTGATTTGCTAAAAAAGCAAAACCAAACTTAGCAAATCGCATGCCAGCTCACCAGGGCTAGGTGCCCACAAAAATCGCAAAAGAACCCCATGCGACGAAAAAACTATTGCAAAATCAATGCATTATGAAGATCGACCAAACGTAAAAATCGTGTCATGAAATTTATGACTACATGAAATCTCATCATATTTTACGACTTGATGAATAACGCTAATTGAAAATCGCGAATGTCATTCCAGTCTATCAAATTCATTCATCGAAATGAGTCTCCATCTCTCGCATGCAAATGAGCCAGGGCTTGTTTGCCATGAACGCACGAACACAGGATGATTTCGCTAGACGAAAAAGCATGCCGTTCACGCGCGATGATGGACCGCGCGGCATCGACTTCGCCATAGCATCGACCACCTCTTTTCCCGAGGAGCGATCCATCCGCTGTCGATGCCGACCATGCGGACGCGGTTCTCGGGGTCATCAGACCGAGGCGGAGAGGAGCCTCGATTCGCGCCGACCTTGCCATGCTTGTTGCGAATTGATGCTTGAAAATTTCCCCGCCGCCTCCTATCACAGGCGCATGTCACATGTTCTCATCATCGGCGCCGGCGGCGTAGGCAGCGTGGTTGCCCACAAGTGCGCCCAAGTGCCCAGCGTTTTCTCGAAAATCACTCTCGCTTCGCGCACGAAATCGAAGTGCGATGCCATCGCAGCTTCGGTGAAAGAGCGCACGGGTGTTGTGATCGACACCGCCGCTCTGGATGCCGACGATGTCGCCGCAACGACCGCATACTTGCAATCGCTCAAGCCCGACCTCGTTCTCAATGTTGCCCTGCCCTACCAGGACCTTCCGTTGATGGACGCCTGTCTCGCTGCGGGCATTGATTATCTTGATACCGCCAACTACGAACCCCCCGATGTGGCGAAGTTTGAATACTCGTGGCAGTGGGCCTACCAAGAGAAATTCGAAAAAGCCGGTCTCTCGGCGCTGCTCGGTTCGGGCTTCGATCCCGGTGTGACGAATGTTTTCACCGCGTGGGCGCTGAAGCACCACTTCGATGAAATTCACACGCTCGATATCATCGACGTCAATGGCGGCAATCACGGCCATGCTTTTGCCACCAACTTCAATCCGGAAATCAACATCCGCGAGGTCACGGCTCCTTGCCGACATTTCGAAAATGGCGAGTTTGTCGAAACGCCTGCCATGTCCCAGCACCAAGGCTTCACTTGCCCCGATGGCGTTGGCTCGTATGAAATCTACCGCATGTATCATGAGGAGCTCGAGTCCTTGGTGAAGCACATCCCGACCATTCGTCGCGCTCAGTTCTGGATGTCGTTCTCACCCAATTACCTCAAGCATCTAGAGGTGCTGCAAAATGTCGGCATGACCCGCATCGACCCCGTGACCTACAATGGCGTGGAGATCATCCCCTTGCAATTCCTCAAGGCCGTGCTCCCCAATCCGGGCGATCTCGGTGTGACGACCAAGGGCAAGACTTGCATTGGCAATATCATCACCGGGGTGAAAGAGGGCCAAGCGAAAGCCATCTACATCTACAACATTTGCGACCACGAAGCCTGCTTTGCGGAAGTCGGCTCGCAAGCGATTTCTTACACCACCGGCGTTCCTGCGATGATCGGAGCCAAACAAATGCTCGAAGGAAAGTGGCGTAAACCAGGCGTCTGGAACATGGAGCAATACGATCCTGATTCGTTCATGGCCGATCTCAATGTCCATGGCTTGCCTTGGCAATGCATCGAGCTCACTCCCGAGCAAGCTGCGCAGTTGTCGGTGGTCGGCTAATCACCACGGATTTTTCACATCCCACCTTCTCGCGTTGTCTCGCAGGGGGTGGGATTTTTTGTCGTTCGCAAGTTACTTCTTTTTCTCGGACTCATACAAGGCCTTCAAGGCCTCGGGCTGATTGCTGATTTCTAGCAATTTTTTCACCGCACGAGCCGGCACACCAGTATGGATGGTGACCAAGGGTTGGGAATCTTGCTGTTCGCCAAGCGGTGCAATTTGGGAAACGTGCGCAATCACGTTGCCGCATCGATCATACACCGCTGCACCACTGCTGCCCGGTGCCCAATCGGTGCTGACGTTGATCCGCAAGTAGCGCAGGGCATCGATTTCCTCGATCGAACCACCGCGATAGCCCATGTCCCAGTAGAACCGATTGACAATGCCGTCGCTAAAATACCCGATTTGCCCGAGCGGCGAACTGTAGCAAAAACTCGCTGCACCTTGTTTGATCTCGGGCTGCAGCGCCAACGGCGTGAAAGCTCCTGTCTCACAGAAAAGAATCGCCGCATCCATGTCTTTGTTGCGCGCCACAATGGCATTGATGGGATAAACAGTCCCGGCGTGATCGACAGCGATGAGATAGCCCTCTCGCATCTCCTCCGCGATATCGACCACGTGATCGCAGGTGACTAGTGCTTTTTCACTCACAGCATAAGCACCAGCAAGGTTGAGATGCCAATGATCACAATGCGGGCACAGATACGCAAAGCCGACACGGAAATTTCCTTGTCGCGCCAATCTCGCCACTTCTTCCTCCGATAGCGGCTGGCTCGATGGCTGCTTCAGTGCAATCGCCATCGGCTGCGGCGCGCTGAGGCGCTTTTTCACATCCGGGTGGGACAGCAGTTTTTTCTCCTCCCGCAATTTCAGCATCTGCTCGATGATCGCCTGATCTGCTCTGGCGATGCCTTCCATCGACTGATCCATGATGGGCGTATCAAGCGATTGCGCTGACACGGGGATCACTACCATAGCAGCGAATCCCAGAGCCATGAAGCAACGCAGACCGAGATTCAAAGCTAGCTGGAACATAGGGAGGGGAAAATGTTAGGCAACGGAGAGCTGATGCTTGTGCACCGCGGGATTGACAATGTCTTTGACAAAGCGCGCGGCAATCGCAGGCGCATCACCTTGACCAAAAACGTAAATCCGCTGAGAAATGAACAAGTTTTTCAGCACAAAAGAATCGCCACTACGACCACGATAGTAGTTCATGATCGCTTCTTTTTCCAAATCCAGAGCACCCGGCTTCATGCTGTAGTCCAAGTGAAACAGTGCGTCCTTGACGACAGGCTCGGTGCCGTCGGAAATTTCTTGGCTGACTTCATCGACCAACACGGCCCGCGCAAAGGCGCGCAAGGCTGACTCATCGCCTTCGAATTCGAAGCGATAGGTGCGGCTGTGTTTCATCGTCAATCCCGCTTTCATCGGCGTGTAAAGCAGGGCATCGGCATCACTCGCGTGCTGCCCTTTGCGGATCACTTCGCATTCGTAATTCATGATAATTCTTGCAGGCGTTTCAATACTTCTTCGTAAGCTTCCATCACCCCACCAAGGTCACGACGGAAACGATCTTTGTCCATTTTTTCGCCACTGGCGATATCCCACAAACGGCATCCATCGGGGCTAATCTCGTCGGCCAATACGATCACGGCAGGGTCGCTGGCAAGACGACCGAATTCTAACTTGAAGTCGATCAAACGCAGCCCCGCTTTGGCGAACAAACCGCAGAGGAAATCGTTGACGCGCAAAGCCGAAGCACGCAGAAATGCCATTTCTTCCGGCGTGGCGAGCTTCAGTTCGCGGATGTAGTCGTCATTGACCAGCGGATCGCCCAATTCGTCGCTCTTCAGCGAAAATTCGATGATGGGCTGGGAAAAGCTCTGCCCCTCAGGTTGACCAGTGCGTTTGCAGTAGCTGCCAGCGGAAACGTTTCGAACAATGACTTCGACCATCACGATGTCGACTTTTTTCACCAACACATTGGTGTCGTCGATCTGCTGAACGAAATGGGTGGGAATGCCCGCGCGTTCGAGCTGTCCGTAGATCAGGGTGCTGATGGTATTGTTCAGCCGTCCCTTGTTCTCAAACTGCGCCTTTTTTTCGCCATTGAAGGCCGTCGCATCGTTTTTGAACTCCATGCGCAGAACCTGCGGGTCTTCGGTTGCCCACAAGCGCTTGGCCTTGCCTTCGTAAAGTGCTTCCATGTCTTTGATGTAGTGAGGGCTTGCCGAGTGGTCAAGAAGAACAGTCGCACAAGCCCATTTTCCCGCCCACGCCTCCCCGATGGAAAGCGCGGGCGATGGATGGTTTTAGAGGTATTTGTCGGTGCAAGCGCCTTCCGAGGCACTGGTGCAGAGCTTGGCGAATTTTGCCAAAACACCACGACGGTAGCGCGGCTCGGGCTGCACCCAAGCGGCACGACGTTTGGCGATTTCTTCATCGGAAAGACTCACGTCGATGCGGTTGGTCTTGGCATCGATGACAATTTCATCGCCATCTTGGAGCAAGGCAATGGTGCCGCCGACAAAGGCTTCGGGCGTAATGTGACCAACGACGAAGCCGTGGCTGCCACCCGAGAATCGACCGTCGGTGATCAGTGCGACGTCTTTGCCCAAGCCCAGACCCATCACCGCACTGGTGGGGCCAAGCATTTCGCGCATGCCGGGACCGCCTTTCGGCCCTTCCATGCGAATCACGATCACATCGCGCGGCTGAATTTTGCGATCCAAAATGGCTTTCATCGCATCGTCTTCGGAATCGAACACACGCGCATTGCCCACAAAGCTTTCGCCTTCTTTGCCGGAAATCTTCGCCACCGCCCCGCCTTCAGCAAGGTTGCCACGCAACACACGCAGGTGACTGTCGGCTTTGATCGGGTTGTCGAGCGGACGAATGATCTGCTGACCTTCGGGATAGTAAATCGGCGATTTCTCCAAGTTTTCGCGCATCGTCCGACCAGTCACGGTCAGGCAATCGCCGTGCAGCAAACCTGCTTCGAGCAACATGCGCATCAAGGGCACGGTGCCACCGATGCGCACCAAGTCGGCCATCACATACTTGCCGCTGGGCTTGAGGTCAGCCAAAACAGGAACGCGCGCACCAATGCGTGCGAAGTCATCGAGCGAAATGTCGACACCCGCCGCGTGAGCCATCGCAGGAATGTGCAAGCACGCATTGGTCGAACCGCCGAGGGCAATCAAGACGGTGATGGCATTTTCGAAAGCCTCTTTGGTCATGATGTCGCGTGGCTTGATGCCCAGCTTGATCATGTTGAGAACGGCAGCACCGGCATCGAAGCAGTCGCGCATTTTGTCATCGCTCACTGCCGCCTGCGCCGAACTGTTGGGCAAACTCATCCCCAAGGCCTCAATCGCACTCGCCATGGTGTTAGCGGTATACATGCCACCACAAGAACCAGGACCGGGAATCGCACAGCGCTCGACGGTATCGAGCTCTTCGTCGGTGAATTCGCCACCGGCATGCTTGCCCACAGCTTCGAATACGGAAACGATATCAAGATCTTTTTTCTCGCCCTTGATGGTCGCGCAACCAGGCAAAATGGTGCCGCCGTAAACAAAGACCGACGGACGATTCATACGGCCCATCGCAATCACGCAAGCGGGCATGTTTTTGTCGCATCCACCGATCGCGACGAAACCATCCATGCCTTCGCAACCGACCACTGTTTCGATGGAGTCGGCGATGACTTCACGCGACACAAGGCTGTATTTCATGCCTTCGGTGCCCATCGAAATGCCATCGGAAATGGTGATAGTATTGAACACCACAGCCTTGCCCCCAGCGGCATTGACGCCATTGGCGGATTCACGGGCGAGCTTGTCAATATGGATGTTGCAAGGCGTCACCTCGCTCCATGTCGATGCGACACCAATCTGCGCTTTGGAAAAATCATCTTTTTCAAAACCGACAGCATACAGCATCGCGCGGCTCGGGGCACGATCAGGACCATCCAGCATGGGACTGGAGTATTTGCGAAAATCAGAGGAATCACTCATGCGAGGGAATTGTCATCATGCACGAGCAAACGTCAAGCGCATGATGCATTCTTCTCTCACGACAACCCACTCAATTGACGCGCCGCTTGCAGGGTGTTTTTCATCAACATCGCAATCGTCATCGGACCCACACCACCCGGCACGGGCGTGATGGCTTGACACTTGGGTGCAACTTCGTCGAACGCAACGTCACCCGTCAGGCGGAATCCCGATTTTTTGCTAGGATCTGGCACGCGATTGATGCCGACATCGATCACCACCGCGCCTTCTTTGACCCAATCGGCTTTGACCATTTCAGGACGTCCGACCGCAGCAATCAGAATGTCGGCTTCGCGACAAAGCGCAGGAAGGTCGCGCGAGCGCGAGTGTGCCACGGTCACGGTTGCGTTGGCGTTTTTGGCCAACAGCAGCATCGCCATCGGCTTGCCAACGATCATGCTGCGCCCCAAGACCACGCACTTGGCTCCTTCGGTTGCGATGCCTGCCGCGGCCAACAATCGCATCGAACCTGCCGGTGTGCAGGGCACGAATCCCGTAGGATCTTCCAGCACCAACTTGGCAACGTTTTCGGGATGGAAGCCATCGACATCCTTGCGCGGATCGATCGCGCGAATGATTTCTTCTTCGTGAATCTGCGGCGGCGGTGGGCTTTGCACCAAAATGCCGTGAATCGAGGTGTCGCGATTCAACTGATCGACCACTGCCAGCAGCTCGGCTTGGGTCGTCGATGCAGGCAATACGATTTTTTGCGAATGCATGCCGAGTTCGGCGCAGGTTTTGACCTTGGAGCCAACATACACTTGAGACGCAGGATCTTCACCCACCAACACCACAGCCAGTCCGGGTGTGACACCTTTTTCTTTGAGAGAAGCGATTTCTTCCCGACATTCTTCGAGCACGCTCGCCGCCACTACCTTGCCATCAATCAGCTGCATGGCGCTGGTTTAGACGATGACATCCGGTTGGGAAAGTTCTTTTTCAAGAGCATGGCGAATCCCTTCACTCTCCCCTTCATCAAGCTCCCGGGGAATCTTCCGCGGTTCACCCAAGTGCATGATCACTCGCGAAAAAGGCTTGGGAATTTCGAATTGATCCCAGGTTTTGAGCTTCCATGAAGAAAAGCACTCGACTCTCGCGCTGACGACCGCCGACCCCGTCAGCTGCCCGAGCTTGATCGCGCCCATTTGCATTTTTTGCCGGGGACCACGCGGTCCGTCGGGCGTGATGCAGATGTCACATCCCTGTTCGAGGGTCTTTTTGAGTTCGATCAAGGCACTGGCAGCTCTTCGCGAGCTCGAACCCCGAGCGACGCCCACACCGAAAACACCCAGCGCATGCTCGATCACCGCGCCATCTCGACTCGCACTGGTCAGGGCTTTGAGCGGCATATCACACATTTCCGTGCGCGACCACGCCGCAATCGCCGGCATGATTTGCCCATGCCAAAACAACCAAATCACTGGCTCGGTCCGTCCTTTCAGCGGCACCGCCGTGCGCAATTCGACGCGCAGGCTCCATCCGAGCAATCGAATCAACCACCCGGCCATGGTGCCGATGATTTTCTGCTTACGACCACCGCGAATCTCGCTTCTCGCTGGTTTTTGACGCTCTTCACTCATCGTTTCTGCCACATCGTATCGAATCCCTCATTAACTCTGCGAGGAAAAATGATCCCATCCACCGGTGATATTCATGCTCTCACCGAACTCGACCATTTCCCCGATGTCCGTCAACACCAATTCGGGAAATCGACCCGCCCACTCTCTTTGCAGTCGCTCGACCTGATCGCTTGCGACCGTAAACAACAACTCGTAATCCTCCCCATCGTTCAGCGCCTGCTCAGGACCGCATCCCGCAGAACAAGGCACACGAGACAAATCGATCCGATACCCACAGCCCGATACCTTTGCCAAACGCGGCAAATCTTTTGCCAAACCATCGGACAAATCCATCATCGCAGTCGAAAATCCTTGGTCGGCGAGCCATAGCGACTGCTCGACACGAGGTTCGATGTCGAGATGCTTGCCCGCGATAGAGCCACCCAGTCGACCCGTCACTAGGATTTTGTCGCCAACCCGCGCCGTGGAGCGCCGCTGGAGTCGGCTTTTTTTCGCGATCCCTACTGCCGAGATCGCCACCCACAGACCAGACCCTTCCGCAGCTCGACTGGTCTCTCCGCCGACCAACTGGCCGCCAAATCGTCCCAGACAATCCAGCATCCCACGATACAAATCCTCCAACCGCGCCACAGCCATCTCGCGCGGCACTCCCAAAGTCACCAGATACTGCCGACCCTCGCCGCCCATGGCTGCAAAATCGCTTACCACTCGCGCCATCGCCTTCCAGCCAACACGGCGAAAATCTTCTTCTGCGGCAAAATGCACCCCCTCCACCACAGCATCGGTTTTGAGCAATTGCCACTCGTCTCGGGAAAAATCGATCACCGCACAATCATCGCCAGGCCCCACTACCAGATCCTCGTGGGCCGGTGGGCACAGCGAGAGCAAGCGCTCAATCAGCCCGTCTTCGCCGATTTCTGCGACGCTTTTCATGACGCCACTTGATCCGAAATCCATCCCGCACGAATCGCCAACTGAATCAGCACAGTGGCCGAATTGAAGAAAAAGTGAATGCCGATCGGCGCCCAAATGGAACCGGTTTTCTCATAGGCCAAAGCCAAAATCACCCCGAGCAAAAACAGCGGCAAGATCAGCGGAACGTTCCCATGACAGGCCGAAAACCACAGGGCGCTGAAGACGACCGCACAAACCTTACCGCTCCATTTTTTGGCCACAGGATAGAGGTATCCGCGAAAAATGATCTCCTCGGCCAATGGCGCCACGACAGCAGCGGAAAGCGCCATCAAGGCCACGACCGTGGAATCTTTGCTCTCTTTCAACAGCTCGACCGATTCCTGCATGCTCGGGGTCCCCAGCCATTCTTCCATGAATGCCATGTAACCGGCAACCTGCAAAAGCCCCATCACCAGCCACATCCCCAACACAATCGTGGGACCAAACCACAACAAATGCACCCATGCACTCCACCGCAGTCCCAGCCAATCGGTCGGTCTCACCCGCCAACGCACGATTGCCCATACCGCCCCTACAAAAATGGCAAACATCGCCGCATTCAACACTAAGGCTCCAGCACTCAAGTCTGCTTGGTCCTCCCCTCCCAGAGCTAGTGCCGACACGCCGAAACCCATGAAAATCAGACTCATCACGATCAATCCCGCCACATCGAGGGACTGCACCCACCATGTCCTGACTTTGGATCCCGCATCAACCGGCGGCGGAAGCTCAAGAACTCCCGACACCCCACTACGACGCATCATCCCACCAGCCAACAAAAAGGCTAAGGCAAGTCCAAAGGCCCCCAACAACAAATACATCGCCATTCCCGAGCCAACAGGTTCGATTTCGTTCACAACCCACGCTAGCAAGCTGCCCGAGCTCTGCCAACTGATTTTCGGAAAACAGACTTTTTTTTACTAATTCTTGAATTTTTCCGATATTTGGCCACAATTTCGCTAGTAACTTACCACGAAACTCCTGCTGTGGATCCTACACCATTTACACCTCCGTCGATCGAGACGCTCAACCAACTCCTACCGAGCTACCAATTTTTGGATTTCATCGCTCAGGGAGGAATGGGGGCCGTTTACCTCGCCAAGCAAATCTCGCTCGACCGCGAGGTCGCTGTGAAAATCCTCCCCCGAGAGCTCAGCGCTGACCCAGAATTCCGAGCTTCGTTTCAAACCGAAGCTCGAGCCATGGCACGACTCAATCATCCGAACCTCATCAGCATTTACGATTCGGGCGATGTCGATGGCATGCTCTACATCGCCATGGAATACGTTCCCGGCAAATCTCTCTACCACTCGGCTTGGAACAAAATCATCGATCCTGCCGAAGCCAGCCGCATCATCATCGGCATCTGTGAGGGCCTCAGCCATGCTCACGAAAATGGCATCATCCACCGCGACATCAAACCCGCCAACATTCTCCTCACCCCGAAGGCCGAACCAAAGATTGGCGACTTCGGCCTCGCACAAGCGGTCGGCGTGAAACACGAGGGCATTGTCATGGGGACCCCAGGCTATGCCGCGCCTGAAGTCCTGACCCATCCAGACAAAGCCGACCGTCGTTCGGACATTTTCGCCGTCGGCGTCATGCTTCACGAATTGCTTACGGGGCAAAAACCCCAAGCCGGCGTAACAGCATCGAGCCTTTCTCGATGCCCGGCGGAATTTGATGTCATCATCCAACGCGCGACTCACCCCAGTCCCGTCATGCGCTATCCCGATGCCAATGCGATGGCTCAGGCCATTCGCGCCGCGCTAGGATCAAAGTCTCAGCTGAAACCGCAAACTCGGATCGCTGTCGCCCCTTCACGCACCGCCGGACCGCGCTCGATCATCACCCCTCAGGCTGCCGCAAGCGCCCCAACCTTGCTCACGCCGTCTGACACTGGCGATGCACGGAGCCCCATTCACCCCGCTCCTTCTACCACCATGGTGGCGCAGTCGCGCAAAGCCAAAAGCTCTGTTGCTCGCAATCTTCTGATCATCGCCGCTCTGCTTTTTGTGGTTTTTGTGGTCTACCAAAAACTCGAAATCCACCAACAAGAAGTCGCTCAAGAAAACGAAATTCTCACTCAACAAAAGAAGGCGAAAAACCCATCTCCGCAACCAACTCAGCAGCCCACACCCGCTCCGCTGAACCCTTCGACAGACACTGATCCTGAACCCACCCCAACTCGCTCGGAAACAGCTCGCGAATCGCTCGATCGACTCAAGGAGTTTTTGGTAGAGGGCTCGCGCGAAGAACTCCCGCTCAGCAGTGTGCGCCGCGGTGACCAAGATTTCTTTTATGTCAACGAGCCGATGACTTGGGACGAAGCTCAAATCTTCGCCGAAGAACACGGTGCTTTTATCGCCTTCCCTCAATCGGAAGATGACCTCACTTTCTTTGGAACTCTGATCAAAGACCAAGATGCCATTTGGATTGGTGCCGGTCGCAGTGGACGCGATCAATGGGTCCTCCTCAATGGTCAAAGCTGGCCCATTGCCAAAACGCCCCCTGGCATCGGACAGTACGCTACTCTCTCTCACTTGGGCACCGTCCGCGCCGCTGAACCTTACCGCGCTCTTCGATTCATCATCGCTTGGTCCCGCGACGGATCGAATCCTTACTCCCTGGCCGCCATGCTAAAGGCAACGAGCGACTCGATTGCGGCGGGCAAGCCTCGCTATCCCGCAGGCACGCTGCACTCCGGCACCCGACACTTTTTGCCCATTCTTCGCCCGCTGACCCTGGAGCAAGCACAAGACCTCGCCCGACAAGCCGCTGCACATGTTGCTGTGCTCGGTGATCGAGAAGAAAATTACTGGGTAAAAGACCACCTAGCGAAGGTTCAAGCACCCCGCGGCATTTTTCTTGGTGGACAAAAACATCATGGCGTCTGGCAATGGAATACCAAGGAACCTTGGACCTATGCCAATTGGGCTAAGGACTACCCTTCATCCAATGAGGACGCCCGACAACTCGCTTATCTGCCCGACAAAGGCTGGATCAACCTCTCGCCCGATGAGGAAGCCGATGGTGTCCTTCTGGAGTGGAGCAAGGACCAACAAGCTCCTGCCAACAAAGAACAAGCGCCCCCTGCTGCCGCACCTGATATCGCTAACCTCATCACCCGCTGCCGCGAACTGCTGACCGCTTCGGCGACGGAACGCGATGAAGCACTGGCCCAAAATGTGAAATCGTTCCAGTGGGATCTCGATGTCTGGTCGCGCAATCTCAAAGCTCTCGAGAGAAATCGCTGGGCCGATGCCGTGGAAATCCTCAAATCTCTCGCAGAAGATCGCAAAAAGATCCCTTCCGTCGCCAAGGTCGCGCGAGTGATCGAATTGGAACAAGAAGAATTTCGCAGCGACCTCCGTGATGAAAACAAACCTGATGAAGAGGACGAGGAGGAGGACGAGGACGACGAAGATCAAGACATCCGCGAGAAACAAAGAATGCTCCGACGCTCTCTCGAGGAAGACGAAGAAAGGGAAGACGACCTCATGACCATGCCGCCAGGTATTCTCAAAGTTCACAATTTCGCCCTCGCCAAACAACAAGAAATTCTCAATGCCTACGAACTCCGCAATACCAAAATTCGCGACGCCTTTGCACTGAAAATTAAGGAGATGGGCACCGCCGCACAACAAGCGGGCCAGCTCGACCTCGTTCGCGAATTGCGCGATTACCTCGATGCCACCAAAGAACTCGACTCATGGATCGACTCCATGATGGATCCCACCTAACTGATTCCCACTACCATGTCCCAAACTGCTCGCTCCAAAGCCCCCCTGATCGTGTTTCTCGTTTTGGTTCTCAGCGCCTTGAGCACCACTCTTTTTCTTCTGGAAAAGAACAAGCAGGCGAAAAAGGCTCTCCGTGACGCCCCGCCAGAGCTCACTTTGAATCCCGATGCCCCCAGCGGAAAGTCCGCTATGGAAGAGGCTGAGGAAAATCTCTCTCTCACCGGAGCCAAGCCTGTTTTCCCGAACGGTGCCGATCCTCTCGCACTCATGCATTTTATCGGCGATACTGTAGCGAAAAAAGATCACGCGAATCTCGAAAAACTGATCGCACAATCCACCGTGAGCCCAGAAGCTGCGGATCGCCTGAAGAAACTGATCAATCGCCATACCATCACTCTCAAACCACAACAACCGGTTCGCGAAGTCGGTGAAATCGAACTCAATAAAAAACGCCGATACTCACTCGAACTCGCCGAACGGCCTCCTGGGAGCGATCGCATTTATTTCGATCTCGTAAAAAAAGAGGGCCGATGGTTTGTCGAGCAAGTCACTTTTCCCAGTGATATGAATCTGGCCGACGATTCTGCCGAAAACGGTGACGGCATCCTCTTCGCCGACTCCCTTGCTCTTGCTGATGCCTTTCTCATGGCAGTCCTGCGACAAGACTTCGCCAACGCAAAAAAATTGGTCAATGCCCAAAAAGTTTCGGATGCGACCCTCGCCGGCCTCTGCATCTTGTTCGAGGAGGGCAATTACCGCTTGCGCCCGCAAAAACCGCTCCGCGCCATCATTCAAAAACCTCTGATCGCTTCTTTCCTGGCTCATGTAGAGGCGTCGGATGGCAGTCAAGCCGCTCAATTTGCCGTTATCCTCAAAAAGAATTCCGCCGAAACATCTTGGACCATTGATGAACTCAATCTTGATCAATTGCTCTCCGATTACGCCCAGCGCATTGCTGGAGGCGATGTCTATTACTCACCACTCATCAAAAACCCAGCAGGCGGCGATACCTTGGTTCTCTATTTTGAGTTCGATGAAGGCCGCCTCACTCCACGGACGGAGCGACAACTCACCATTGTGGCCAATATTCTCAAAACCGATCCAAATAAGAAAATTCGTCTCTCAGGCCATACCGATGCCAAAGGCAGCGCGGAGTACAATCAAGGACTCTCCGCTCAGCGAGCCGACGCCGTCAAAGAATTCCTCATTCGCTCTGCCGTCAGCCCACAACAAATCACTACGGTCGCTAAAGGTCTCAGTGAACCTCGTCGCCCCAATGTAAAGGAATCGGGTGAAGACAACCCCGATGGTCGACGCGTGAATCGCCGCACCGAAATCTATCTCGATTTCTGATCCTCCCCCTTCCCCGCCTACAGTTCAGTAGGCGCGTCGGATCGACTGGCCAACGCCCCCCCAAAAAAACCACGTTTGGCTAAGATTCGCCTCATCCTGAATGGCAATCCCACCCAATGACGGAGCAAAAAGCCTCCCCTAGCTTCTTCGCCAACCCAAGTAGGGCAAAAGTCAGCCCCCAAAAAAATCAGTGGTTCAACTGCCATTTCCTTCCATTGATTTGGTCCGCCACGTGCCCGCATGATATAACAAAAAGCCCTCGCTAGTTTCCTAGCGAGGGCAACATCTATGAGTATGATCGAAGTAACCTGGAAAAGTTCTTAGAACGACACACCGAAGGTCATTTTGTAGAACGAGTCAGCAGCCGTCACGTCAGCACCAGCTGCAACGCGCAGGAAAGTACCAGTCGTTGGCTCGGTGAGCTGCACGTAGGGTCCAACCCAAGTGTAGATCTCAGAATCGATGTTGTCATTGCCACCGCAAAGTTGCTCGTAGTGAACACCAGCGGAAACATAAGGATTCAGCTTGCGGCCAAATGTTGTCCAGTAGTGAAGGAATTCAGCAGAGGTAGCACCGTCGACTTCACGCAGTGTGAGGTAGGCACCAAAGTACACTTGACCTTCCCAGTTGTCGCTGCTGAGGTTGATGGTCACGTTTGGCACAATGCCGTCACCCATCACTGGCTCATCTGCCGCAGTGGAAGAAATCAGATTACCACCCAAGAAGCCCAATTGTGGGTTGATGGAGAGGTAGTCGGTCAGAGCGTAGTTCACACCAGCGCCAGCCTCGGTCCAGTTGCCCCAGTTTCCACCGTTGTTGCCGCCCGACCAGAAAATGCCGTATGCGGTGACGTCCAGCTTGTCGCTGAGCGAATAGGATGCAGCAGCCATCGGCGCAAAACCAAAGAAAGTGTCCGTGGTCAAGCTGAGGTTAAAGCCCAAAGCTTTTTCGGCAGGAGCAGTAGCACCAGCAAGTGCGCTAGGAGCGACAGCAGCAGCCAAAACAGCAGCGAATGCGGCAGATTTCATCAGGGAGTTTGTTTGCTTCATAGTATTATTGTGGTTGTTTGTTGTTGTTAGTCCATGGACTTGCTCGGCTTAACCATTAAGTCTTACAAGTGCAATCTTGTTACAGCAGCAACTATGCCAACATTAAAAAATGATGAAAAAAATCGATTCCCTTGATGTAGCAAGGAAAAATCCCCCTTGTCGCCGGACCACGCGAGAAGGCCTCTCTGCTTGAACGACGTTTCCGCACTCATCGTGGCGTCTTCTGCTCTCTGCTCCTAGAGTCGACTCGATGATCGCTGCCCCCCCTCTTGCTCCCTCTGGTATTGCGCCTGAATGCTGTACGCGAAAAAGGGGTGCAAGCTTTCGCTTGCACCCCTTGAAATCAATGAAAGAAACCAGAATTAGAAGTTGTAGCGGAGACCTACTTCGTAGCCAACATTGTTGTCAGCGTCTGCGCTAGGAATGCCGAAATCGACTTCGTCGAGAACGATGTAACGAGCACCACCGAAGATCTCAACGTTCTCGTTGATGTCATAGGAAAGACCAATCGAGCCTTGGCCGTAGATGCCACCGTCACCATAGGACATGGAGCCCATGCTCACGCGGCTGAAAGCGTAACCAGCGCCAGCGCTGACGTAGCCGTTGATGCCTGCAAACAATTCACGCTCCGCCTTGAGGTTGAAGGTGAAAGGAATGACGTCGATGTCAATTGGACCGTAGTTGGTTTCCAGCAAACCAGCTTCTACGTAAGCTGCCAAATCGCAACCAAGCAGTTGCTTGTCGAGATTACGACCTACAGAGAGAGCGTAAAGATTCAAATCACCTTCACCGGAATCACCCTGAACGCGACCATCGGTATTAGCGAACTGACCAAATGTAGCGCCAGCAAACCAACCATCCCAGCAGTTGGAGCAGGAGGATTGTTGAACTTCACCTGCAAAAGCAGTAGCGGACAATGCGGATGTAATAATAAGTGTGTGTAGCTTCATAGCGCTATAGATATGATTAGAAAAATTCATTTCGTCAATCAGAAAAATGAAATTTATTCATCATTTGTTAATATTTCTTTGATCTTCAACAAGTAATGCACGGCGCGATGAGGCGGCGGCGGATCGAAATGGATGCTTTTCCCTACCAATCGTCGGTCCGACCTTTGACCCAGACGCAAGCCATCGTTCCCAAAAACCACAGATTCACCCAATCCCATCTGTGATTCCCACGCCCAAAAAACTCTCTCAGACCTCGGAAAAGCCTGCCAATTCTCGAACTCCTTGAATCTCCCGCCCTCACTCCAGCCTTGCCAGTTCGCACGCTCCCCCCTAGTCTCGCGCTCATGTCTTTGTCGCCCGTCGATTCATTGAAAGCCCTCACTTCCGGCACCGCCAAGGTGCTGTCGGAAAAGGAATTGGCCGAAAAACTCGCTCTCGGTCGCCCACTGCGCGTGAAGCTCGGCGTCGATCCGACCGCGCCCGACATCCATTTCGGTCACACGGTGGCACTGGAAAAACTCCGCCAGTTTCAGCAACTCGGCCACCAAGCGGTGTTGATCATCGGCGATTTCACCGCCACCATCGGCGATCCGACCGGACGCTCCGCGACCCGACCTCCCCTCACGCGCGATGAAGTCCTCGCGAATGCGGAAACCTACACCGCTCAGGCTTTTAAAATCCTCGACCGCGAGAAAACGGAAGTCGTCTACAATGGCGATTGGTTCCGCAAAATGACCTACGAAGAGGTGTTGAAGCTCAATGGCCGCGTCACGCTCCAGCAAATGCTCCAGCGCGAGGACTTCCGCACTCGGGTGCAAGCCGCGCAGGAGGTGCGACTCCACGAATTGCAATACCCCATCATGCAGGGCTGGGACTCGGTGGTGGTGCGAAGCGATGTCGAAATCGGCGGCACGGACCAGTTGTTTAACATCCTTGTTGGTCGCGACTTGCAGAAAGAAGAAGGCCAACCCCAACAAGTGGTCATGCTCATGCCGCTGCTCGAAGGTCTCGATGGCGTGAAAAAAATGTCGAAATCCTACGGCAATTACATCGGCGTCAACGAAGCACCCCAAGAAATGTTTGGCAAGCTGATGAGCGTCTCGGACGAACTGATGGATCGCTACTATCAGCTACTCCTCGGAGAGCATCGCGATCCCAGCCAGCACCCGATGGATGCCAAGAAATCGCTCGCACAAAAACTCACGGCGCGCTACCACGACGAACAAGCTGCCGCAGCGGCGCGCGAGGATTGGGAACTGCGTTTTTCGAAGCGCAATCTCGCCGATGCCGAATTGCCCGAGCTCTCGATCGCCCACGCGCCCGCCGAACTGACGGTTCTTTCGCTCAGCTCCTGGGCTTTTGCTCAAGCCTTCGGACTCGAAAAATCGAATGGCGAGCTGCGCAAGCAGTTCATCACCAGTGGCTCGGTGCAGTTGAATGGCGAAAAATTGCTCGATCCTAGCTCTTGCCCATCGTTGAAAAGCGGCGATATTATCAAGCTTTCGAAAAAACACGCCGTCCGCCTGATCGACTAATTGCCCATGTCTGCTTGGTTGCCCTATGTCCTGATGCTCGCTGTCATTTTGTGGATGACTCGCCACAAATGGCAGCCATTTCTGCCCAAATTCGACATCGGCACGCCCCCACACCAGCCCAGCCAACGATTCCAAGATTATGCGGAAAACAAAAAACGCCACGACGAACAAAAGGAAGTCGATCGCATTCTCGAACGCATTTCTCAAAAAGGCATGAAAAGTCTGAGCGAGAGGGAACGCCGCATTCTCGAAAAAGCCTCGCAACACCAAAAACAACAACAACAACAACAACAATTCCCACGATGAGCCGTCCTACTCTCTACATCAAAATCGCCTGCCCATGGTGCGAAGAAGTCACTTCGTATCTCAATCGCCAACGCATCAGCTATGACACGGTCGTAGTCACGGGCAACCGCCAAGCCATGGAGGAAATGGTCGCGCTCTCGGGCCAAAGCAAGGCTCCTACACTCAACTGGCACGGCCATGTGCTGGCCGATTTCGGGGTCGAGGAGCTCGTGCCTTTTCTGCGCAAGCATTCGACCCACTAACTTTTCCTCACTCGCTCAGCGGCGGAGCGGCAATCTCACTTTTTTTCTTCGTCTTGCGGGAAATCCATTTCCACCCACTCATCGGAGTTTTTTTCATGATGGTGCGCGAGTGCGAATACGATCACGACCCCTAACGCTCCGAAGCTGATCTCTAGGATGATGGGCGTCGTGAGGATGTGGAACACCCGCGCGAAAAAATCGCCCGCAGCACCGGGGAGAAATCGACCCGACCACAGCCCGAGCAAGCCGGCGATGACGCCGAAGATGATCAAAAGAAAACCGCGAATCTGGCGAAAGGTGTTCATGGTGAGAGGAAATTTAGTAACTGCGAGCCCACAGCGCCAGTTGCGTCGTCGGCACTCCAGTCAAGAGACATGAGGCCGAGGCCGGAACGGTGGGCAAAGGAGCCGATGCGAGCGGCAAGCACCGAATGGTGATTTTGTGCTGCTTGGCCAATTCTTCTTCCTGCTCTGGACTACCCTGCCACGGGGTCAACAACCATCCGGGGTTGTTTTCGCCATCTCCCCAATGCGCGTGAAATGCCGACAAGTCATCGCAGTAACGAATGTTCTCATCGCGCAGTGCCGTCGCACGGGCGAGCAGATTTTGATGAATGGATGCCAAAATTTCCGTCGCTTGACGCAGAAAATCTTCTTTGTCCATAAAGCTCTTTTCGCCCGATGGCTGATCTCGACGGCTCAAGGCGACTTTGCGACTCTCCAAATCTCGGGGACCGATCTCGATGCGAATGGGCACACCTTTTTTGACCCATTCCCACTTTTTCACGCCACCGCCCAAATCGCGGCTATCGACATGGACACGCAGGGGGTCGCCGTAGTACTGCTGCTGACGCAGGGTCGTGGCTAATGCCTGACAAGCATCGATGATTGCCTGCTTGCTGTCTTCCTTCGGCGTGACGGGAATGATCACGATTTGCTGCGTCGCTACGCGCGGCGGCAGCACCAAGCCATCGTCGTCGGAGTGCGCCATGATCAAAGTGCCGATCATCCGCGTCGATACCCCCCACGAGGTGGTATGGACGTGCTGAATCGATCCATCCCGACCCGTAAACTTGATGTCCTGAGCATGGGCGAAATTTTGCCCAAGGTAGTGCGAGGTCCCGGCCTGAATCGCTTTGCGATCCTGCACCATGGCCTCGACGGTCAGTGTCATTTCCGCACCAGGAAAACGCTCGTTTTCTGTCTTTTCTCCTGGAATCACCGGAATCGCCAGATGATCGCGCAAAAAGGTCTCGTATTCGCGATGCATCAACCGTGTTTCTTCGATCGCTTCTTCCCGTGTCTCATGCGCAGTGTGTCCCTCTTGCCAAAGGAACTCCGCCGTGCGCAAGAACATCCGCGGACGCATTTCCCAACGCATCACGTTGGCCCACTGGTTGATCAATAGTGGCAGATCCCGATACGAGTGAATCCAGCGCGCAAAAGCCGCGCCGATGATGGTCTCGGAAGTCGGACGAATGACGTAGGGCTCATCGAGCTTGCCCGTGGGAATCATCCGAGTTTTTCCGGTTTCTGGATCTTTCTGCGCCTCCAGTCGATGATGAGTCACCACCGCGCATTCGGTCGCAAAGCCCTCGGCATGCTCGGCTTCTTTCTCCAAGTAGGACAAAGGAATCAACAGGGGAAAATAGGCATTCTGGTGACCCGTCGCTTTGAAACGTCGATCGAGCTGTTGCTGGATCAATTCCCAAATTCCATACCCCCAAGGCTTGATCACCATGCAGCCACGGGTTTCGGAATTTTCCGCGAGGTCAGCTCCGCGAATGACCTGTTGGTACCACTCGGGAAAATTTTCATGACGGGTCGGAGTAATGGCAGTTTTGGCGTCGGACATAGTGCGGGGCGGGAAAGTATCATCGCTCACCACAAAAATCACGGCTTTTTTGCGGAGGACCTGACCTCCCTCTCTTTCAAGGAAAAAGTCTCCCCTCTTTCATTTCACACTCCTTGAAACGGCTCTGCATTTGTCTTGCGCGGGTCATGAAATTTTCTCGGATGGGCTAAGGGACCCGACTCTTCGGAACACGAAATCTCACAGAGCGAATGTCGCTTGAATGAGGGCCATGGCGGAACTTTCTTGATGGCGATGCACCATCGCAGCAACTTTGGTATCGTCGAGCTGAAGTGGATGATTCCGCAGCAGCGCAGGCAGATCCGATCCATCTTTTCCTGCCTTGATTTTCGCGATTTGACCAAACCACTGCTTCTCTCGCGCACTCCAGTCGATCACGACGAAGAAATCCCGCTCCCCTTGATCCATCATGTCAAAAATTCTTTACTTTAGGGGCTTGTCATCAGCAGCGGCATCGCTAACTTGGGGTTGGACATGAAAATCTGGTTGGATGAAAAGTTGGTCGATGAGCAAGACGCGAAAATTTCCGTGTTTGACCACGGTTTGCTCTATGGTGATGGTGTATTTGAAGGCATTCGCTTTTACAATGGACGCGTGTTTCGCTTGGAGGAACACATTCGTCGCTTGTTCGATTCCGCACGTGCCATCGTGCTGAAAATGCCTTGGACCATCGAGGAAGTGATGCAGTTCACCGTCGACACAATCAAGGCGAATGACCTCCGCGATGGCTATGTCCGCTTGGTCGTCACGCGCGGCACTGGGGGGCTGGGGCTCAATCCCTACCTCTGCGAGAAACCGAGCATGTTCATCATCGCATCGACCATCAGCCTCTATCCCGAGGAGTATTACACCAATGGTCTCGCCATCATCACCTGCGCCACGCGCCGACCCACCCCCGCGGCCCTGATGCCGCAGGTGAAGTCGCTGAATTATCTCAATAACGTCATGGCTAAGGTCGAGGCCATCCAAGCCGGAGCCATGGAAGCCGTGATGCTGAATGAACAAGGCTATGTCTCAGAATGCACGGGGGATAACATTTTCCTCCTGAAAAATGGCGTACTGCTAACGCCTCCCGTCGCCGATGGCGCACTGGATGGTGTCACCCGCCGCGTCATTCTTGAACTCGCGGATCAATTGCAAATCCCTTGGAAGGAGCAAACGTTGACTCGCT
The DNA here is from genome assembly GCA_004293285.1 of Verrucomicrobiota bacterium. Classification (GTDB taxonomy): domain Bacteria; phylum Verrucomicrobiota; class Verrucomicrobiia; order Verrucomicrobiales; family Akkermansiaceae; genus UBA956. The sequence continues at coordinate 36,273 of RDYF01000018.1, forward strand.
ATGACATTTTCATTTCGGACGAATGCTTCCTCACGGGCACGGCAGCAGAAGTGATTCCCGTCATTGCGCTTGATCGACGCCCCATCGGCGATGGCAAGCCCGGTCCACTCACCGGCAAGCTGATCGAGGCCTTCCGCGCACTCGCCAATAGCTCTGGCACTCCGATTGCTTAATTTCCTTGCTCCATGAAATGTGATTTCTGCGATAAAAAAGCCACCGTCTTTCTGACGCAGCTGGTCGAAGGACAGATGAAAAAAGTCTGTCTTTGCGAGAGCTGCGCCCAGGACAAAGGCGTCACGGACCCTACCGGCTTTTCGCTCGCAGATATGCTCATCACGGGCACTCCCACCAGCGCGATTCTCGGCGCGCCGATTTTCTCGTCGAAAAAACGCCAGAGCGATGAGAAGAAATGCCCGCATTGCGGTTTCAGTGCCGATGACCTGAGCCGGGTTCGACGCTTTGGTTGCAGTGAATGCTACGATGTCTTCCGCTCTGAAATGGAAATGATTCTCCCCGGCATGCAAATCGGAATGACTCACGTGGGTAAAGTTCCACGCGGTCACGAGGAGAAGCATCTCCATGAGGAAAAAATCGAGCGTTTGCGCTCGCAGCTTGATGCAGCCATTCAGTCGGAAAATTACGAAGCCGCCGCTCGCCTGCGCGATGAACTTCGCCAACTCGAAACTCTTTTCCCCGGTCTTTCTCCCTCATGATGCGATTCTCCACATTGATCCGCCACCCAGCCGAATGGATGATTGGCGGCACAGTTGACAATGCGGTGGTGCTCACTTCGCGCATTCGCCTCGCACGGAATTTGCGCAAAATTCCTTTCCCCGGCTGGGCCACCGCTGCACAGCGCCGCGAGGCCATGGACCTGATGCTGCCTGTCATCCAAGAACTGCGCCCGATGAAGGACGCATTTGCCCAATCTCTCAGCGGCCTCACTGCCGTGCAGAAACAGGTGCTCGTGGAACGCCATCTGATCAGCCGCGAACACGCCGCTCGCACGGAAGGCAGCGCCGCGGTGATTGAACGTCGCCAGACGCTGAGCATCATGGTCAATGAGGAGGACCACCTGCGCATGCAGTCGATCCGACCCGGCCTTCATCTGCGCGTCGCGTATGACGCCCTCAATGAAGTGGATGATGCCCTGCAAGAACAACTCCCTTTCGCTTTTGATCGCAAGCTCGGCTTTCTCACGACTTGCCCGACGAATCTAGGCACCGGCATGCGCGCCTCGGCGATGCTGCACTTGCCCGCCTTGGTCCTCAGCAATCAAATCGGCCAGGTGCTTAATGCCATCGCCCGACTCGGCCTCGCGGTGCGCGGTCTCTATGGCGAAGGCACGGAGTCGCTCGGCAATCTCTATCAGATCTCGAATCAATCCACGCTCGGTGAAAGCGAACCGCAAATCATCGAGCAGTTGGAACGCGTCATTTCTCAGGTCGCCATGCATGAAGCGAATGCTCGCCTCAAGCTGTTAGAGGATGAACCGATCATGCTCCACGACAAGATGGGCCGCTCGTTTGGCGTGCTGAAACATGCCTGGCTGATGGATTCGAAGGAAGCTCTCAATCACCTTTCGGTGGTCCGACTCGGGGCCTGCTTGGGCTTTTTCCCGAAGGAAACGGTCCGACTTTGCGATACCTTGCTCATGGAAATCCAGCCCGCTCACTTGCAACTCCACTGCGGACAAAAACTCTCGCCAGAACAACGCGATGAGCGCCGCGCACAAATCATGCGCTTGCATTTGCAAAATGTGACCAGCCCTGTTACTGTCATTTCAGATCACAATCACCACCCTCTCTCTGATTCCAATCCATCCCCAGAGCCATGAACAATTTTACCCCACGCGCCCAACAAGTCTTAGCTCTCGCCCGCAAGGAGGCTGATCGCTTTAGCCACAATTATGTCGGCACGGAACACGTGCTTCTCGGACTGATCAAACTCGGTCAAGGTGTCGCAGTGAATGTCTTGGAACGTATGGGGCTTGACCTCGATCGCGTCCGCATGGAGGTGGAAAAGGAAGTCGGCACTGGTAGCGCCGGCCAAAGCACGGGCAATATCCCTTACACGCCGCGCGTGAAAAAGGTCCTCGCGCTGGCGGACAAAGAAGCCAAGGCTCTCAATCATTCTTACGTCGGCACGGAGCACTTGCTGCTCGGCCTGCTGCGCGAAGGCGATGGCGTGGCTGCTCGTGTCTTGAAGCAGTTGGAGGTCGATATCCAAACGGCTCGCAATGAAATCCTCGCGGAAATTGACCCGAATTACACTCCCAATGACTCGGCGGATGACATGGATATGGATGAGTCGGAGGACGATGAAGGCGAATTCGCTGATCAACCGAAGTCGGGCAACAACGCCGGAGAAAATGCCGAGGGCAAGAGCAAAACCCCAGCACTGAAGGCCTTTGGTCGCGACCTCACGAAAAGCGCCCGCGATGGGGAACTGGACCCTGTCATCGGCCGTGAAAGTGAAATTGAACGCGTCATCCAAATTCTCTGCCGCCGCACGAAAAACAATCCCGTCCTCATCGGCGAAGCCGGTGTCGGCAAAACCGCCATCGCTGAAGGCCTGGCTCAGGAAATCGCCGCGGGCAATGTCCCAGAAATCCTCCGCGACAAACGCGTGATCACGCTCGACCTCGCCCTGATGGTCGCTGGCACGAAGTACCGTGGCCAATTTGAGGAACGCATTAAGGCGGTGATGGATGAAATCCGCAAGGTGAAGAATGTCATTTTGTTCATCGATGAACTTCACACCATCGTCGGCGCTGGCTCTGCCGAGGGCGCGATGGATGCCTCGAATATCATCAAACCCGCTCTCAGCCGCTCGGAAATGCAGTGCATTGGCGCGACGACGCTAAATGAATACCGCAAGTACATCGAAAAGGACGCCGCTCTGGAACGTCGTTTCCAACAGGTCAAGGTCGATGAACCCAGCGAAGAGGATGCCATCAAAATTCTCTACGGCCTGCGCGCGAAGTATGAGTCTCACCACAAAGCTCGCTTTACCCCCGCCGCCATTGAGGCTGCGGTGAAATTGACCGCTCGCTACCTCACGGGTCGCTATCTCCCGGATAAGGCCATCGATGTCCTCGATGAAGCCGGCTCGCGTGCGCGCATTTCCCAAATGACTCGCCCGCAAGCGATTAAGGAGCTGGAAGGCGAAATCGAAACGATCAATAAGAACAAACTCGCCGCCATCGCCGAACAGGATTTTGAAAAAGCTGCTGCTCTCCGCGATGCCGAGAAAAATGCGAAGAAGAAGCTCGAAGATACCCTGAAGGAATGGCGCGCTCAATCGGAGGAATCGATCATCGATGTCGATGACGATGACATTATGGCGGTCGTTTCGAAATGGACCGGTGTGCCTTTGCGCCGCATGGAACAAACGGAAGCCGATAAACTCCTCAAAATGGAGGACGAATTGCAATCGCGTGTCATCGGACAAAATGAGGCGGTCAAGTCGATCTCAAAAGCCCTGCGTCGCTCGCGCGCCGATCTCAAGGACCCTCGCCGCCCCATCGGCTCGTTCCTTTTCCTCGGCCCCACGGGCGTCGGCAAAACGTATCTCGCTCGCAATCTCGCGGAATTCATGTTCGGCGATCCCGATGCCCTGATTCAAATCGACATGTCGGAGTACATGGAGAAATTCACCTCCAGCCGTCTCATCGGCTCGCCTCCAGGATATGTCGGTTACGAGGAAGGCGGCCAACTCTCGGAACAAGTGCGACGTCGCCCTTACAGCGTGATTCTTTTTGACGAAGTCGAAAAGGCGCATCCCGATGTCATGAATTTGATGCTGCAAATCCTCGAAGAAGGCGTCGTCACTGATTCGATGGGTCGCAAGATCGATTTCCGCAATACCATCATCATTCTCACCTCGAACGTCGGCGCGAGCACGATCAAGCGTCAGAGCACCCTCGGCTTCAATGCCATGACTGCCGATGAAGCGGACTTTGATACGATGAAGGAAAAAATCATCGAAGAAGCTAAGCGCTCGTTCAAACCCGAGTTCCTCAATCGACTCGACGAACTGGTGGTTTTCCACATGCTGGAAAAACCCGACCTCTCGCGCATTGTTGATCTCGAAATTTCGAAGCTGGCCAAGCGCCTCAAGGACAAATCGATCGACCTGGTGCTCACCGATTCCTCGCGCGATCTGTTGATTGCCAAAGGCTACGACCCCAGCTACGGCGCTCGCCCGATGCGTCGAGCCGTAGAACGCTACCTCGAAGACCCCCTCGCCGAGGCCTTGCTGCGGGGAGAAATCAAGAGCGGCGATCACGTCGAAGTCATTCGCCGCGACAACAGCGACGAACTGCTCTTCCAGCCCACAAGCCCCTCTCAGCCGGCCCTCACTACCACTGAGGAAAAGCCGGAGGAATAGGTCAGGCGTTTCCACAAAAAGGAAACAGCCCCGATTCGCACAGGAGACCGCTCACTCAGCGGTCTCTTTTTTTACCCAAAAACCGTCTTGAACTCGATCACTGGCGCCAATTGGGTTAAAGCCGATTTCTCCTCAATCAGAGACTTCTTTCCGAGAAATTCATTCCGATCCGTCAATCACCATCAACATTTCGTGCCTTCGTGTGCATCAAAAGGATTCTCACTCCAGTTTGTCTGTCCCCATAGCGATAAGAAACCATTCCTTTTCATGAGACATTTTCATTCAAATAAAACATCGGCTCGTTGACAAAATCGCCACTTGTCAACTTTTGATTTTTCCCTACGATCCCGCGACTCCTGATTTCTCATATGAATACTACTGTTCTTTCCGCCGCCGCCAATCAAGCCCGTGGACTTGCCATGGATGCCATTCACGCCTGCTCCTCCGGTCACTTGGGCCTCCCTCTCGGCTGTGCAGAAATCGGTGCCGTGCTTTTCGGCGAGGTTCTCCGCTATGAGCCCAGCACTCCGCGCTGGTTGAATCGCGACCGTTTTCTCCTCTCGGCTGGTCACGGCTCGATGTTCCTTTACGCTTGGCTCCATCTCTCGGGTTATGCCGTGTCCCGTGAGGAAGTGAAAAATTTCCGCCAACTCCACTCGATCACTCCTGGTCACCCTGAGTTCCACGAAACTCCAGGCGTAGAAGCCACCACCGGCCCTCTCGGTCAAGGCATCGCCAATGCTGTCGGCTATGCGCTCTCGGGCAAGCGCGCTGCGGCTCGCTTTAACACGGACGCTCATACCATTTTTGACCACCATGTTTTTGCCCTCTTCGGCGATGGTTGCTTGCAAGAAGGCGTCGCCAAGGAAGCGATTGCTTTCGCAGGTCATGCCGGTCTCGATAACTTGGTGCTGATTTATGATTCCAATGACGTCACGCTGGACGCCATGGCCGATGTCACGCAAGGCGAGGACGCAGAAGCCTATTTCCGCTCGCAACAGTGGGATGCCATCACCATCGATGGCCACGACATGGCCGCCATTGCCAAGGCTCTGCAAGACGCCAAAGCCAACAACAATGGTCGCCCGAAGGTGATCATCGCGAAAACACTCATCGGCAAAGGCATTCCTGAAGTCGCAGGCACCGCCAAAGCTCACGGAGAAGGTGGCGCGAAATTCATCGACGAAGCCCGCAAGAACCTCGGCCTCCCCGAGGAGCACTTTTTTGTTTCGGACGAAGTTCGCTCGTATTTCGCCGACCGCGCCGCCGCCAGTGCCAAGGAACTCGCCGCATGGCAAGCTACCTACGATGCCTGGAGCCAAGCGAACCCCGCTCTCGCTCAGGAACTGACCGAGTGCGTGGCCTACGCAGTGCCGAGCGATCTCAGCGCGCAAATCCCTGCCTTTGCCGCCGATTACAAGGACGCCACCCGTAGCGCTGGTGCGAATGTGATCAATGCTGTCGCCAAAGCCATGCCGAGCTTCATCACCGGCAGTGCTGACCTTTTCGGTTCGACGAAAAATTACCTCAAAGACGGCGGCGATTTCTCCGCTCAAAACCCCACTGGCCGCAATATCTGGTTCGGCATCCGCGAGCACGCCATGGGCGCGATCTGCAACGGCATCGCCTACGACGGCCTGTTCCGTGCTTCCGGCGCGACCTTCTTGGTGTTCGCCGATTACCTGCGCCCGTCGATCCGTCTGGCCGCTCTCGCGAAACTTCCCGTCACTTACATTTTCACTCACGACTCTGTTGGCGTCGGTGAAGACGGCCCCACCCACCAACCTGTGGAAACGGTCAGCGGCCTGCGCGTGATCCCAGGTCTCGATGTCATCCGCCCTGGCGATGCCGAGGAAACCGCTGGTGCCTTTGTCGCCGCGATGCACCGCACCGATGGCCCAACCGCCCTCATCCTCACCCGCCAAGCGATTCCTTTGATGAATCAACTGAGCGTCGAGGAGCGTCGCGATGGCGTGATCCGCGGTGCTTACATCGCCAAGAAAGAAACCGCAGCACTCGAAACCATCCTGCTCGCCAGTGGTTCGGAACTACAACACGCCATGGACGCCGCCACAGAACTCGGTGCCGGTGTTCGCGTGGTTTCGGTTCCTTGCTTCGAGCGCTTTGATCGTCAAAGTGCTGAATACATCGAAAGCGTCCTTCCTTCCAGCTGTACCAAGCGCATCGCCATCGAAGCCGGTGTCAGCGGTCTGTGGTGGAAATACGTCGGCCTGCAAGGCAAGGTGATCGGCATCGATCGCTTCGGCATCTCCGCCCCCGGCAACACTGTGATGAAGGAGCTCGGCATGACGAAAGACACCGTCATCGCCGCCGCGAAATAATCATACGCGGTATCGACCATCACTCCTCGCCCACCCAGCCATCGCTCGGTGGGCGAAACTTCTTTTGCTCATTGCGATTCTCTTCGCACTTTGGATCCTGAAATCGCTCGTTTTCAGCAAAGGTTTCTTTACCTATCAATTGTTATCAGAAGTTGGTGACGACAACGTAAGAATTCAAGTAAGCGCAAAGGATTCATTCGAATACGAAATTGTCAAAACAGACGGCGAAATCCTCTTGGCGGGCACTTCCTATGAGCGCAATCTTCATGATCCAGAAGTCGTGATATCGATTCGTCAATCCAGCAACGGAGCTCTGATCTCGACGTCGGATGGCATATCTACCCAAGTTAACTCTGTTGACTGGACTGGTTTTGCGATGACAGGCACCCATGACACAGGTCTGCTAGTCCCTATCATTGGCAGTAAAGACAATCTTTTATGCCTCAGAATTAAAAGCAACTTGAACAATTGAACGATCCGCGGCGGCGGATCGTGTCACCGCAAACAAGCCCTTAAAGGACATGACGACAATGGGGGACTCAAACGCTCTGGGACGCTACAATCACGATTCCTTCATCCGCAAAGTAAGCAAATCAGAGCATCCCAGACGATCCCGTATCCGCTGAATGTGGGTTCTTACGGTCACTTCGGGTGATCACCCCATCTGCCATCCCATTTCCCGCCTCGCTGTCCAGACCTGGTCCTGCACCACAGCGATCAAGCAAGGGAGAGAATCTTCCAAGATGGGAGCGTAAGCTGCGCCATCGAGACTGGTTTTGACAGAATTTCCGAATTTTTCCGAATTTCGTCATGGCAATCATCCAGCGATTCACCATTTCCATCCCACTTCGTTCGAGCTACCCGAATATGGGTTCACTCCTTCAGGGTCATGCAGAAAATTCTGAAATTCTGTCAACTCGGCCTCCCTCCATCGAGAGCAGCGGATATCCTTGGTCTGCCAGAGTGAGCAGGGCTTTCCCTCGCTTGATCGCTCTGGGTCCTAATCGCAAAAAAGAAGCCTTGCCAGAATTACCAGAATTGGTAATTTATCTCGGTGATCACTACTTTTGCCTGTCGAGAGACCGAAAAGATTTTCGAGGGTCAGAGAAGCAGAAAATTACCTTCAGAAATCCAACAAAGAGCCAGGAGACGACTTATGCAGCTACATAATGCCCAAAATATCAATGACATGAGGATACCTCCGAGCAACCACTTGGAGAAGCTGTCGGGAAATTTGGCGGGATTTTGGAGCGTCAGAGTAACTCAACAATGGCGTCTTGTTTTCCTTTGGGAAGACGGGAGCGCCGCAGAGGCAAGAATGATCGACTACCATTGAATACCATGAAGAACGATCTAATCCCACTTGAGAATTTTTTTGCTACCACGCTCGAAGAAACACTGGATGAGTGGCCAGCAACCATGACCCAGGTTGCGATGGCCACAGGTATTCCACTTCCACATCTTTCGGGAATGAAGACCGGTAAGCGGCGCTGTACACCCGAGTATGATCTTCGCCTGAGCCGATATTTTGGCACAAGTCGAGGATACTGGATGCGATTGCAACTCGCATATGATATGGATAAAACGCAACGACTGAAGGGACCTGAGATTGAGCATAGCGTCCACGCCGCAGCAGAATAAGCCACAGCGATCATGGAATCGCCCACCCAGCCATCGCTCGGTGGGCGTTTTCGTTTTGCATCAAAAAGGATAAAAGCGGATGCGGCAACGGATCCTCATCCGGGAGTAATGCCATCAGGCAACCGCCGCGCGAGGAGGCAATGCGTTCGATACCGCCCGATCACGACCACAAAAAAAATCCATGCACTCCAGCAGGGCGATCAAGTTAGGGAGCGAATCTCCCATGAGAGGAACGCAAGCGGCCATCGAGACTGGTTTTGACAGAATTTCCGAATTTTTCCGAATTTCGTCATGGCTATCATCCCGAGATTCACCACTCCGATCTCGCTTGGTTCAGGTTTCATCGAAGATGAAATCATCTCCTTCTCAGGTCATTCAGAAAATTCTGAAATTCTGTCAACTCGGCTTCCCTCCATCGAGACAAACGATTCTCCTTGGTCTGCCTGAAAGAGCAGGGCTTTCCCTCACTTGATCGCCGTGTGCACTCCAGCGACATGCTCTGATTCAGACGGCATGAAAAGTTCGGTATCGGTCGGTAGATTCCATGCGGCACACCTTGCCCATGCCGAGTACTCTCGAAAACAATCCACCATCGAGATCTTCAGAAAACCTCACGATTCCTTCATCCGCAAGGTAAGCAAATCAGAGCATCCCAGACGATCCCGTATTCGTTGAATGTGGGTTCTTACGGTGGGCTCAGAAATCTGCATGACTTCAGCAATCTTTTTGACCGACATGCCTTTCCGCAAAAAAGACAAAACCACTCTCTGTCGATCAGAAAGCCCCGTATCTTCTTGCTTCAGGTTGCAGCATTTCTCGGACTGTGCCAAATAGGCGTCCAGCATCTGCTTCAATACTTCTTCAGGACTCACACCCATTTTCTCGGCAAAGCCCAAGACAGGCACGAGAAGAGAGTGTAGCTCCTCGTGGCTGGGAGATTCCGAAATCGATTGATTGGCCAAAGCATTCACAGAGTCAGATGCGTGTGATTTGCGACCAAGACTACTCTTTTCCACTACCCACTGCCTGCTCGGAAGGGGTCTCACAAAAGAGTTTTCTCAACGATTCTATTTCATGGCGTAGCTCCAATTCCCGTTCTTTTGCCGCAACGTGATCAGGTGATCCACTTTGAGACATCGTTTGGAGAAGAGCTACAGTTTCCACTTCCACAGACAAAACCTTCAACCTCGCTTGCAGATTGCAATTCATACCAGTGAGGAAATATTGCCAATTCGGAACAGCCCAAGCAAGACTATTTTTCCTTGAAGTTGGATTGTTACTGTTCAAGGTCATTGAAACTATGACTTCCTACAAGCACTTTCCCTTGGCTTTGAGCAAAGTAATTGATTCAACTCACGGAGGAAATCAGAGCGAATTTGCTGATTTTGTGGGAATTACGGCTGCATCCATATCACGTTTGTGCGCAGGCACTCGCGACATCACCAAGAGCACGTTAGAAAAAATTTCTCACAAATTGTCAGCCACTCATCGCAAGCAACTGTATCTAGCAGCCATCAAAGACTTTCTTCCTGAAGATGGTCATCAAATGCTGTTCGGAAGTTCCGACTGGGAATCGATTGTCATGAAAGAGGACGAAGCAACTTGGAAAAATCTCGATTCCGATAGCAGAAGAATTCTTTTATGGTTGAACCAAGAAGTCTGTCACAAAAAAGAAATTCGCACTTGGCTAAAAATCCTGTCCGAATGGATTCACGGCAGGTGAAGTCACTCATCACATCAACCGTGAAAAATCTACTTTGCCGGCTGAAGCAAAGCTCTGACTACTTTCTTCAAAGATGTGTCTTTTGTGGGACTTCAACGTAGAACAAAGTCGCTCCGCTCTCTAAGTGGGTGAGGCGAACCTTGTCGTCAGAGATGACGCAACACTCTTGTCGCGAGACAATGCCCCGATCTGATCCTAAGAAATCTCTGTTTCAGGATGATGTTTGTTTTTTCTCTTTCCAGGATACGAAGGGCTTTTTCTTGGCTTGCGCGGTTTGACCTAGGCTTACTCGGTCATCTGCAAAGGTCCGACGACCGAGAGCGGCGAGCAGTTGACTGATTTGCTGCGCTTCTTCTAACAAAGGCATCATCTGCGCAGCGCTCAGGCCCGGTTGGTTCAACGCGGATTGGTTGATGGCGTAGCGCTTGTTGAGCACTTTCTCGGACAATTTGGCCAATGCTTCTTCGGCATCGATCAAAGGTTGATCAGAGGGCGCTTGATGAAAGGTAGGATCGGCTTGCAGGGCGAGTTGATCCGACAGTGGCAGATCGGCGAGAAACACGTTCACTGCCGCAGGTTGACTGGGATCGAGCTCGGAGCTGAGGATCGTTTCAATCAAGGGCACGCCCTCGATGTAGCGCGCCGCTTCGTGCAGGGTCTCGTATTGTTCGCCGAGGTATTGTCGGGCTTCGAGCGAATGCAGCGCGAGATTGGCGAGATAACTGATCAGCGGATCGATCTTGCTCGGCTCGGCTTCGATCACGGGCGCAGGATCGCCCTGACGACGTTGCTCGCGCACCAATTTTTTCTGCGCAGAGGAGGTCGCTTCGCGGAGGTCGGGCGCACTCATTTGCAAACGCGTCGCGCAGTGATTGAGGAAGGAATCGCGCGTCACGGGATCGGCCACCGCAGCGAGCAAGGCGGCGATTTCGCGTGCGGTATTGCCTCGTGCTTGCGCGTTTGCCATGCCACCTGTTGCCTGCGCGCGATCGATCTTAAAGTCGAAAAAGGGCCGAGCTTCGCGCAACAAAGCGCGAAAAGCGTCGGGCCCTTCGCGTTTGAGAAAGGAATCGGGATCATCACCCGGCGGCATACTCACCACACGCACATGAATGTTTTCGCTCGACAACTCGCGGAAGGCTTTTTCGCTGGCCGTGTAGCCCGCTTGGTCGGCATCGAAGCAGAGCAAGGCGGTATCGGTGTAGCGTTTGAAAATTTTCGCGTGCTGGGCTGTGCAGGCTGTTCCGAGCGTCGCCACGGCGTGTTCAATCCCGTGCTCGTGACAAGCCAGGGCATCGAGCTGTCCCTCGCAAATGAGCACCGCTTTTTCCTTCATGATCGGCTTGCGCGCACGATCGAAAGCAAAAATGGTTTTGGACTTGAGGAAAAGCGCCGTCTCGGGAGAGTTGATGTATTTTCCCGAATTCGGATCGGCGATGATTTGTCGACCCGAGAACGCGATGACCTCGCCTTGTTCATTGGCGACAGGAAACATCAGTCGATCGCGAAAGCGCACGTAGAGCCCACCGCGCTCGCTTTGCGCACAGAGGCCGGAGTCGACCAATTCGCGACCAGTGATTTTTTTTTCCTTGGCCCAGTCGAGAAAGGCGCGCGGATCCCCCGGCATCCAACCCACCATCCAGCGCACCGCCATTTCTTTGCCGTAGCCGCGCGATTTCAGATACGCGCGCGCATGCTTGGCCCGCGGATCTTTCAAAAGCAATTCATGAAGAAATCGCGCTGTCTCGCGATGCAGTTCCAGCAAGCGACCGCGCTTGCGCTTGTGGCGCTCGGCATCGGCATCGAAGACTTCTTCGACAATCGGAATGTTCGCCTTCGCCGCCAGCTTGCGGACGGTATCGACAAAAGACAAGCCCTCGTGTTTCATCACAAAACTGATCGCGTCGCCGCCCTCCCCGCAGCCGAAACATTTGAACGATTGTCGCTGAGGATTGATGTGAAACGAGGGCGTTTTCTCGTTGTGAAAGGGGCAATTCGCTTTGAAAGAAGAACCCGAGCGTTTCACGGGGATGTACGAAGCAATGAGGTCCACGATGTCCGTGGACTCCAACACTTTGATCCGAGTCTCTTGTGAAATTTGCGCCAAGGGTAATCTTTCGTAGTTCGACAACCGAGATAGCAGGGAAATGCCATTTTCTCCATGGAAAAAATGTTTTTCTTTGAAGCGCAAAGCCGAATTGCGAGGATCGCTCGAAGAAAAAACATGCAAAACCGCAATTTTGCGCTAGCTTGCCTCCCGCCACGCCGTATCTGCCTCATGGTTTTGTCTCGCATCATCGCTCCCATTGCTATCCTCGCCCTCGGCGGTGTGGCATGGTATGCCTTGGGAAAACCCATCGAAAAGCCCAAGCCCATCGCTCTTCCCGAGCAACTGATCAAAACGGAAGTCTTGGAACTGCGGCCTCGGGATTACCAGATCCGCGTGGAAAGTCAGGGCACTTTGCGCGCGCAATATGTCACCACCATCACCCCGCAAGTCTCCGGAGTCATCGTAGCGATTCATCCCTGCTTCGAAGATGGTGCTTTTTTTGAAAAAGACCAAGTCCTAGCAGAAATCGAGCCCGCCGATTTTGAAGCCAATCTCGCCGGTGCCGAAGCCCGTTTAGCCCGAGCTCAGGCAGCCCTGCAGCAGGAAATGGCACGAGCCAAGCAAGCGCGACTTAACTGGGAAGACATCGGCTACGACGAAGAACCGTCCGAACTGGTCTTGCGCGTGCCGCAACTGAAGGAGGCCGAAGCCACGGTCAAAGCCGCAACGGCAGAACTCGACCAAGCACGCAGGAATCTCCAGAGAACCAAAATTCGCGCCCCTTTTGCCGGTCGAGTGAAGATTCGCCAAGTCGGACTCGGTCAAGCAGTGGGCAGCAACTCCGCTCTCGGCGAAGTATTTGCCTCGGATCTCGCCGAAATCCGATTGCCGATCTCGCCATCGGAGTGGAATTTGGTCAAACTACCGACCACCGAAACCGACCCTGCTGTTCCCGTGTTGCTCTCCGACGCCACTGGAGTGAATGCTGCCTACTCCTGGCAAGCAGAAATCATTCGCACGGAGGGCACGCTGGATGAAACCACCCGTGAACTCTTTGCCATTGCACGACTCAAAGATCCTTTCGCCCGCAAAAGCAAGGCACCACCTCTGCGCATTGGTCAACCGCTTCGAGCGACCATCGAAGGCGTGGTCTTGTCGCAGGTATATGTCTTTCCTCGCAAAGCCCTGCGCGGTGTCAATCGCGTCTACATGGCCGAGCAATCACCGCCCGTTCTCGCCCGCCGAGAGGTCACTCCGCTGTGGACCACCTCGACCGAGATTGTTGTCAAAGAAGGATTCACCCCCGGCGAAAAAATGACCATCTCGCCCCTCACTTACGCAGTCGATGGAGCAAAGATTGAAATCATTTCCTCACCTGTCGAATCAGCCTCGGAAGACAAACCGTCGGCCCTCCCTCCGAAATCGTAAATCCACTTTTCGGGAGAAATACTGGGCTCAAACGAATGGTCAAGCTTGGTTAAATTTTTCTTGAACGGTCATGAAAAAAAGTTATCTTTATTGATGTGAAGATGATCACCCTATTGTCCGGCCTCGTTTTGTTGTCCGCATCCACTCTCGCAGAGGCCGCTACGCATGTAGTGAAAGCGGGGGAAAACATGTTCCGCATTTCGCTGCGCTACGGCATTACTTTGTCGGAATTGCAGGCTGCCAACCCCGGCGTTCAACCGCAGTCGCTGCGCGTCGGTCAAAAGCTCTCCATTCCCAGCCATGGTCGTGATTCTGGCTCCACTTCCCGCGCTGAGGAAACACCCGCAGCAGACCTCCAGGAATCGACTTCGACAGCCCCCTCGGATGGTCGCAACACGTATTCTGTGCAAGCAGGCGACAATCTGAGCAAAATCGCCCGACTTCACGGCACTACGGTCGCTGCACTGCAAGCCGCTAACCCCAAATTGAAAGCCAACCAGGTCGTTGTCGGCCAACGCATTGTCATCCCCGCAGCTCAGACTCCGAGGGATTCGAGCAATCCCGCTGCGGTGGCAAAAACGCCCGAACCCGCGCCGACTCCTGCCCCGGAACCCACGCCGACTCCCGCCCCAGTGCCCGCGCCGCCAAAGGAAATGACGAAGGAGACTCCCAAAGCCATCGCCAATTCGAACACAAATCCTGCACCAAAGTCGCAACAAAAAACCATTTCCTCTACCGAGACCCCAACCCCACCGGCTGCGACGAATCTGAAAGAAAACAATCAACCTGCGGCACCAAGCGCTACTCCTGCCTACCGATTGATCAAAACAACACGCGAGCTCACTCTCGAACAAGTCGCCCAGGAATACAAAACCACTACTGAGAAAATCAACTCTCTCAACGGCTGGAACTTCAGCCCACAAACGCTGCTCGCGGTCGATTCCGAACTCTATATCCCGACTCAACCGTAAGGGCTCATCTCTCCCCATACAAGGTAAAGCCCGTCGTGCCTTGGATCTTCACATCGAGCATCTGCCCCATGCAGGCGTCGATATCGCCTTCGAAGACCACGATCCGATTCTGGCTCGTTCGACCCGACAAACGCTGATCGTTGTAGCGCGATAGACCTTCGCACAAGATCCGTTGCGTCGTCCCCACCAACTCGGCATGCTGCGCTTGGCAAATCTCATTGACCACTGCGAGAAGTCGCTGGTTGCGCTCTTCCTTGACCGTTTCCTCAATCTGCCCCTCCATTTCCGCTGCGGGTGTGTTGCGACGCTTTGAATAACGAAAGATGAACGCATTGGCAAATTGCACTTCCTTCACCGTCTCTAACGATGCAAGAAAGTCCTCTTCCGTCTCGGTGGGAAAGCCGACAATGATATCGGTCGTGATCGCCAAATCCGGACGCGCCTTTTTCATGTTGCGACAAATCTCCACGAATCGCTCATGCCGATACGGACGCTTCATCAATTGCAAAATCCGGTCCGAACCGCTGAAGGCCTGCACCAGATCATCGCGAAAACCAATCGGATGCGGTGAAACGAAGCGAATTCGCTCGAGACCCTCAACGGCATGCACCGCTTCTAACAATTGTACGAAGGGCGATTTTTTCGCCACAATCGGAAACTCTGTTCGACCATACAAGTTGACAATTTGACCTAACAAATTCACCTCTTTCACCCCTTGATCAACGAGGCGCTTCACTTCATCCACGATATCGACAATAGGTCGACTCCGCTCTTTCCCCCGCGTGTCAGGCACGATGCAGAAGGAGCAACGCATGTTGCAGCCCTGCATGATCGAAACAAAAGCGCTGACCTGGCGAGTTTTGACCAAATGATCACGAATCGTATTTTGTGAGCCCGCTTCTTCTTCCACATCGCAAACGCTTTCCCCACGCAGCGAATGCTCGGGATGATCCATGCGCAACTCCATCGACATAGGAAAAAACTTTGTGGTATTTCTGCGTGCCGACGACGACATCGAGATGCGGCACCGTGGCAAACAATTCATTGCCGCGCGATTGCGCCATGCACCCCATGAAGCCATACACCACATGCGGCTTGTTGCGTCGCATCTTGCCCAAATGCAGCATTTTCCCAATCGCCTTCTGTTCGGCCTGATCGCGCACGGAGCAAGTATTCACCAAAATGGCATCGGCCTCCGTTTCATCACTCGTCACGGTATAGCCGCCCTCCGTGAACATCCGCGCTACCTGCTCGGTATCGCGCTCATTCATCTGACAACCATACGTTTTGATGTACACTTTCGGCATAAGCACTCGGCGCGATCCAACTCGCCGCAGCTTTTGACAAGCCGATTCCACCTTCACCCCCATGTGGCTTCTGATGGTCTTTCCCCCGAGTCAATAAGTGCCCTGAACGGGCGCACGGAGATCGCGGGAGAAATGATCATTCCGCTCATCCCTGCCGGTTTGCACCACGGCGATCAAGCCAGAGAGCGAATCATCCATGATGGGAGCGCAAACTGCGCCATCGAGACTGGTTTTGACAGAATTTCAGAATTTTTCAGAATTTTGGTAGGAGGAGTTTCGCGTCTCCACTCTGACCTTCCGTAAGCGTCCTAAATTTATCCCTTGTGCGTTGTTGCGCTGGATTGTTGGGAACGCGGCGGTCAAGCGACTTGCGTGGTTTCAAGCGCTGCTTTGGCTGCGCTTTAGGACTTCGATGAGGTAGTCTTCTGGATCTAACTCTTGTGCTTTGCAATTGGCTAGCAGGGTGTAGATCAGGGCGTTGTTTGTCCCGGCTTCTACGCTGCCGAAGAACATCCAGTTTTTCATCCCGAGCTTGGTGGGCCGGATCATGTTTTCGACGAGGTTAGTATCGAGCTCTAACACTCCGTCTTCAAAGCAGAGGATGATTTTGTGCCATTGGTTGAGGGTGTAGTTGATGGCTTGGGGCTTTGCCGAGGTCGGTGAACTTGCGGCGGGTGTGGGCGAGGCAGCCTGCGTGCCGCAGTCCGTGCTTGGCGGCGACGGTGTCGTAAACGGTGTAGCCGTCGGTGTGGATGATGCCTTGGTAGGCGATGGTGTTGGTTTCTTTGTCGTAGCCGAGGAAGTCTAGCAGGCAGTCGGCTCCACGGCCCGCATGCCAGTCGAAGTAGCAGGTGGCGCGGGCGACATCGCGATACGCCCATAGGCGGCCTTCACGGGTGGTGCCGTGGCCGGGTTGGAGGTAGGAGATGGGGGTTTCGTCAACTTGGAGTTGCTCGGCCTGGAGGATTTCCGCACGGATGGCGCGATCGATGGGAGCGAGGTGGCGAGCGGTGGCGTGGGTCCAACTGTTGAGGGTTTGACGCCCGATGTCGATGTCGTGTCGTCGTCGCAAGCGCTGAGCTTGGCGGTGGTGGGGAAGGTGGTCTTGGTATTTATCGCAGATGATTTGGGCCGCGAGTGCGGGGGCGAGCAGGGTGCCGGGTATGCTGGCCTGCGGTGCTGGGGCGATGATGGGGGGAAGAGTTTTTTGGGTCTTGTGGACGTATTTTTCGCGGACGGTGCGCCGCCAGAAGATTTCGGCTTTGGTGATGTCGAGCTCGTCGCTATGTTCTGCGCCTCGGGGGCGTCTAGGACTTCCTGGGGAGTGATGACGTTTTCGATGAGGATTTTGAGATTTTTGGGAAAGCGATCAGCTTTGGTGCGGCGGCTTTTTGGCAGCTTTATTTTTGGCTCCTCCGGTGCGAATGTTTCGCCGCCATGCTCCGGAGGAGGGGCGGGCTTTCCCATGATGATCTCGTCGAAGAGTAGTTGGAGTTGGGCGG
>RDYF01000092.1 GCA_004293285.1 Verrucomicrobiota bacterium
CCCGATGCCAAAACCGCGCGTTCCAGTGTCGTCTGGGCAATGTGGATCATCGGCGGCTTTTACATCATGACGACCTTTTTCGGTTTCGGCGCAGCCGCCTTGATCGGGCCTGATGTCACCAAGCCGAACCCGAACATGAGCGCGCCGATGCTGGCACAGCTTCTCGGAGGGGAGTTCTTCTTTGCCTTCATCTGCGCCGTTGCCTTCGCCACCATTCTCGCGGTCGTGGCGGGGCTGACCTTGAGTGCTAGCACCTCATTTGCTCATGATTTTTACAGCAACGTCATTCACCATGGCAAAGATCCCCTGCCCGGTCGCGAGGTTAAGGTCGCGCGAATCACCGCGTTCACCATCGGCGCGCTGTCGATCACACTGGCCATTGCCTTGGGTCCTCAAGTGAATGTCGCCTTTCTCGTCGGCCTCGCCTTTGCCGTGGCGGCCTCGGCGAATCTGCCCGCGATCATTTTTTCGGTCTTCTGGAAACGCTTCAACACCATGGGTGCCCTGTTCGGACTGGGAGGAGGATTGATCAGTTCACTCGGCCTCATCCTCATTAGTCCCGTGGGCTTCCTCGGTCCGCAAGCTGCCATTTTCCCGCTGGAAAATCCCGGCATCCTCAGCATCCCGCTCGAACTCGCCGTCCGCTCCCACACCGGACTCGGCGCGGAGAAGGCAACGGAGCATTGATGCGACATCGATCAATAAATCGCAATCTTTTCGACCATATTGCCGTACGAATCGCATTGCTTACGGCAAAAATGAGAGATTTTCGGAAAAAAGTTATTCACAGAGGGCGATTTTGCGCAATATTCGGCAATTTTGGATTGCTTTCATTAAGAAAATTCGCTATCTTCCCCTCCGAAGACCAACTTTTCACCAAACATGAGCCACAACGAACCCATGGACGGCGCGCAGGCGCTGGTTAAGACCCTCGATGAATTGGGCATCGAATACATTTTCGGATACTCAGGCGGCGCGGCGCTTCCCATCTTCGATGCACTGGAGACTGTCAAGACGAACATGAAGTTTCATGGCCGATGGCTATGCACGCGCCACAGGCAAGCCTGCCTGTGTGTTGGTGACTTCCGGACCAGGCGCGGGGAATACGGTGACGGGCCTGATGACTGCACAAATGGACTCGGTGCCGATGATTGTGATTTGCGGTCAGCAAGTAACGTGGATGCTGGGCAAAGATGCTTTCCAAGAAGCCGACATTTTTGGCATCACTATGCCGGTAGTGAAGCACAATTTCTTGGTCAAAGAGACCAATGACCTGCCGAAGGTGACGCGTGAAGCGTATCATATTGCGACAACAGGTCGACCCGGTCCGGTATTGATCGACGTCCCGAAGGATGTTTCGCAAAATCCCTTCACGGGCGACATGGAACCAGAGATCGATCTTCCTGGCTACCATCCCGAGGAAGCGGAGAAAATTTGTCCCATCGCCATCGATGAAGCGCTGCAAATCATCGCGCAATCGAAACGTCCGGTGATTCTCGCAGGTCAAGGTGCGATGATTTCTCGCGCGGGAGCGGAGCTGCTTCATTTTGCCGAAACACTGCAATGCCCAGTCACCACGACGCTGCTCGGCAAGGGCATTTTCCCTGAGACGCACGCATTGTCTTTAGGCATGCTGGGTATGCACGGCACGGCTTATGCCAACAAAGCGATTTGCGAAGCGGACTTGATTTTCAACGTCGGCTCTCGATTCGACGACCGCATCATTGGCAAACCGCACATGTTTGGTCGCAATGCCAAGATCATCCACATCGACATCGATTATTCGGAAATGAATAAAATGATTCGTCCCGATGTGCAGATCGTCGGCGATGCCAAAGCGGCACTCAGCGAGCTCAATAAGCGCATTTCCCGTCTCGATACTGCCGAGTGGAATGCTCACTTGGATGGCTACAAAAAGAAATACCCTCTTAGTTACAAAAAGCAAGGTGGTCTGCGCATGCAGCAAGTGATTCAGGAGCTTTACAAGCAAACCAAGGGTAAGGCGATTGTTTCTACCGACGTCGGTCAGCACCAAATGTGGGCGGCGCAGTTTTTCCTCAACGATCGTCCTTACGAATGGCTCAGCTCTGGCGGAGCAGGCACCATGGGCTTCGGCTTCCCTGCGGCGATTGGCGCGCAGTTTGCTTGCCCTGACAAAACGGTCATCTCGATCTCTGGTGATGGCGGTTTCCAAATGACTTTGTTTGAACTCGCCACAGCGGCGATACACAAACTGCCACTCAAGATTGTCGTGCTGAATAATCACTATCTCGGCATGGTGCGCCAGTGGCAGGAGCTATTTTTCGATGAGCGCCTCAGTGGTGTCGATTTGATCGGAAACCCCGATTTCTGCAAATTGGCAGCCGCCTATGGCATCCCCAGCGTCAACATCAAGCGCCCTGCTGATGTGACGCGGATGATCAAAAAAGCGCTCGCCTACAACGATGGACCGATCTTGATTCATGCCGAGTGCATCAAGACCGACAACGTTTTCCCAATGATTCCCGCAGGCGCTGCGCTGGAAGACATGTTAGTCGAGCCCCCGAAATACAAGATGGCCAAACCCACCGGTTCCACGTGATGCACGCCGTCTGCCTTCGTCCGATCTCAACCTTACCTTTTTTCTTCCATGCAAAACATTGTCACTACTGACACCCCTGTCGCTCCTTCGACACAACAAACGGTTCACACGCTTTCCGTGCTCGTCAACAATCGCCCCGGCGTGTTGATGCGCATTTGCCAAGTGTTCGCACGACGTGGATTTAACATCGATAGCTTGGTGGTATCGCAAGGCCGTGATGCTCGCTTTTCGCGCATGACCATTGGCATTGTCGGCGACCCCAATGGTCTGGAGCAAATCATCAAACAAGTGCACAAGCTGATCGATGTCATTCACTGCTACGAGCACACCAGCGATCATTCGGTGGTTCGTGAACTGTTGATGATCAAGATCGCTTGCACTCCCGATGACCGTTCTCAACTGTTGCAAATCTGCGAGCACTTCAATGGCAAAACCGTCGACTTGACACCGTCGAGCATGATCATCATGATCACCGGCGAAAGCTCCAAAGCGGACGCTGCGATCACCATGTTTTCTCAATTCAACATCATCGAAACTGTTCGCACAGGCAAGGTGGTGATGGCTCGTGGTGAGCAGCCTACATGAGTTTTCTAACCACTTTCGTCTTTCTCCTACCCCATGGATTCCTCCAAAGCACCGCTACCGTTTTACGTCATTGGTCACCGCAATCCGGATACGGATGCCATCTGTTCTGCCATTGGTCACGCCGCATTCCTTCGTCTTACCGGCGAAGATACCGCGACGGCGGCCCGCTGTGGCGAACTGAGCCAACGTACCGCATGGGTTCTGGAGCAGGCAGGCATTGAGCCGCCGATTCTCGTGGATGACGTTCGTACCACCGTCGGCATGATTGCTCATCGTCGCGTGGTCAAACTCTCCCCTTTCGATACGTTCCTCGTCGCCTATCAAAAAATGCAGCGCGCCGGTGTGCGTGCCGCTCCTGTGGTCGACGAACAAGGACGCGTGCTGGGCATCTTGCGCTATCTCGATTTGTTGGAGTTGCTTGTTCCGGCAGAAACAGAAGGGATTGCCGTCAGAACCGTTTTGGTATCGCTCAAAAACATGGCCGCAACTTTGCATGCAGAGATCGCAGGGGCGGATTGTCCGTCTTGCGAGGAAGAGGAGAATTTGATCATCCTCGTCGGCGCGTCAACCATTGAAAACGTAGAATCCCGACTGCAACAAGCGAAAGCGGATGGCACGATTCATCGATACTTGGTGATTTGTGGCGACCGACCGCACATTCACAAGCTCGCTGTCGATTTCGGCGTTCGCGCGGTGTTGATCACCGGCGGCTACCAGATCGACCCATCGCTTGATGCCTATGCGAAGGAGAAGCATGTCAGCTTGCTTTCAGCAAAACAGGATACCGCTTCTTGCACCACACTGATCCGCTGCTCGCGCATGGTGCGGAATGTTCTTCAAGATGGATTCATTACGGTTGATTCCAATGAACCAGTATCGGTGCTGAAAAAGCGCATCACCACCACGCATCAAGATCTTTTCCCCATTGTTTTGCCAGACGACCAATCGCTCTTTGGCGTGGTCTCCAAGTCGGATCTCATCGACCCTGCTCGGGTTCGTTTGGCACTGGTGGATCACAATGAATTTGCGCAAGCCGTGCGCGGCGTAGAGGAGGCCGACATCATTGAAGTGGTGGATCACCACCGCCTCGCGGGCAATTTGGTTTCTCGCGAACCCGTTCGTTATCTCAACGAGCCTGTCGGTTCGACCTCGACCTTGATTGCGCGAAAATTCACCTACCAAAAATTGACACCGGAACCGGGAGTTGCGATGTGCTTGCTGGCTGGCATTGTGTCCGACACCTTGAATCTCACCTCGCCCACGACAACGGACTTGGATCGCGAAATGTTGGCATGGCTGGCGAGTGTTGCAGGCGTCAATGCCGCCGACTTTACCCGACAATTTTTCGCCATTGGTTCTCTGTTGGCGAATGGCAGTGTCGATGAAATCATCAATGCCGATCGCAAAGAGTTCACGGATGATGGCGTGAGGGTATCGATCGCCCAAGTGGAAGAGCTTGGCATGGAAGCACTGGAAGCAAGACAAGACGAGTTGCTCGATCACATGAAAATGATTGTCGCCCAGGATCAACTCGATCTGATTTGCCTGGCAATCACCGACGTGACAGAGCATTTCAGTCAGATTCTTGCGGTGGGCAATGAGCTTTTGGTTCAGTCGCTCCCCTACCAACGTCTCTCTCATCACGTCTTTTCGGCGCCTGGCGTGGTCAGTCGTAAGAAGCAAATTTTCCCTGCCGTTTGCCAAGCGATCTCTCAAAGCAAACGCTGATCGGAGCATGATGCAGGAGGCTGATGTGATTGTCGTATGATTGCCCCATGACTGCCCTTGCCCTTACCATTGCGGGATCCGATTGCTCTTCCGGAGCGGGCATCCAGGCCGACCTGAAGACCATGCAGCACTTCCATGTGCATGCCTTGACGGCGGTCACTTGCGTGGTTTCGGAAACGCCCCTCGTAGTGCGCCGAGTTCATGCTGTGCCGGTCGAGGTCGTTGCCGATCAAGTTGAGCTGCTGTTGGAGTCGTACCCGATCGGTGCGGTGAAAACGGGCATGCTTTTTTCCGCAGCGCATGTCGCAGCTGTGGCGCAACTGCTGCATCGCTATCCGGCCATTCCTCTTGTGGTGGACCCAGTGATGATTGCTTCGACGGGGGATCCTTTGATCGAAGACGACGCCATTGCGGCCTATCGTGAGCTTTTGCTGCCCCGTGCCACAGTGATCACACCCAATCTTCCCGAGGCAGAGTGCTTGCTGGGACAGCGTATCGATGCCCATGAGCTCGAACGAGCCGCTGCCGCATTGGCGACTGCATTTGACACCGCTATTTTGCTCAAAGGGGGCCATTTGGAACAAGAAGACTGCGTGGATTTGCTCTATCATCAAGGTCGAGTCACTCGATTTTCAAGCCCGCGATGGCCGACAGCGGCTTCACACGGCACAGGATGCACCCTTTCCGCCGCCATTGCCGCGCACCTTGCTCTCGGCGAGGACTTGGTCGCTGCATGCCAGTTGGGCAAGGAGTGGATCAATCAAACATTGCGCCATAGCCTCAGTTGGAACGTTGCGGGCTTTCCTCGCATCGACATGCTGAATCAAGGAACCCAGCTCACGGGGCATGGTTGATGAAATGGATTGCGCTTTACAGACAAAGGCACTCCTCCCTAGAGTGGCGCGTCTCATGAAGTTATTTGGCACCGACGGCATCCGCGGCAAAGCGAATGAAGATCCGATTACTCCGGAAATGGCCCTGCGTACAGGCAGAGCCATCGCGGCCATCATGGGCCATGCCTCTGACTCATCCAAACGGGTCGTCATCGGCAAAGACACACGAGTCTCTGGCACGATGTTAGAGTATGCGCTCGCCAGTGGCCTGGCTTCGGCAGGTTTCGAGGTTCTCTTGGCTGGCGTGATTCCTACCCCCGCTATCGCCTACTTGACCGTTGCCGAAGCATGCACTGCGGGCGTCATGATTACCGCGTCGCACAATCCCTACGAGGACAATGGCTGGAAAATTTTTGGCAGCGATGGCTATAAGCTGAACGACGAGCTGGAAGAGCAAATGGAAGATTGGCTACTTGCCCCATCGACCCAAGAAACTCTCGATTGCCAGAAATCCGTGGGGCGCATTACTCCCCTCACCGATGCAGCAGATCGATACATCCAACATCTCACCCAAGCCGCAGGTTCTCTGTCGTTGCAGGGCTTGTCGATGGTGATCGATGCCGGAAATGGCGCTGGATACCAAGTGGCGGCAGAAATTTTTCGTCGACTCGGCGCAGAGGTGATTGTGCAACAGGATCAACCGAACGGCACGAACATCAATGATCGTTGTGGTGCCTTGCATCCCCAAGTTGCGGCCGCATTGGTGGTCGAACACGGCGCGGATTTGGGATTATCGCTCGATGGCGATGCCGACCGTGCCATTTTCACCGATGCGCAGGGTCAACCCGTTTCTGGTGATCGCATCATGGCTCTCATCGCTCTCGCCCTCAAACAACGCGGTGAACTTCGTGGCGATGCGATCGCTGTCACGGTCATGAGCAACCTGGGTCTCCACGCAGCCATGAAAAATGCCGGCATTCGCGTGATTACTACGGCAGTAGGAGATCGACACGTCATCGAGGCCCTGCGCGAGCATCGTCATTCTTTCGGTGGGGAAAACTCCGGACATTTGATTTTTGCCGACCACGCGACCACGGGAGACGGCATTCTTTCTGCGCTGCAAGTGCTGCGTTTGCTAAAAGAGAGCGGACAATCCCTCCAACAGTTGGCGAATTGCATGGAAGAATACCCCCAACAATTGAAAAGCTTTGCCGTGCCTGCCAAACCAGCGTTAGAGAGCTTAGGCGGATTTTCTGCGTTGCTTGATGAAGCCGATGCTGCGCTGGGCGATCACGGCCGTCAATTGATTCGCTATTCCGGCACCGAAAACAAAGCCCGTGTGATGGTGGAACATCGCGATCCTGGTATCGTCGCCCATTGGACGGAAAAACTCAGCGCCGCTTTGCTTGAGGCGATTGAAGAATCCCTTGCCCCGAAATAGTTTGTTCTGATTGGTACGATGCCCATTTTCTCCACCAACCCGATTGCCCAGTTTCCCATAGGCAACTTGCCACTGGATCAACATCCCGTGCCCCAGCGATGGACGAAGCATCCTCACGCTTGGATCAGTCCGCGCGATTGGGTGGCTGCGGAACTCCATCATGCGCAAGTTCTCGTGGATGAACAACAGCGCGCCCTCGCTTGGATCCACTCGCCCGACGATCGGTCTGCAGTGCATCAAGCCACCGACTCTCTGATGATCGTTCACCCGTGGGACCTGCTCACGGCGCAAGAGAAATTTCTTTCGTCCATGGACAATGATGCGATTCACGGCGATGTTCACGCGTCGACTGTGATCGAAGGACATCTCGCCCTAGGGCACGGGTCCCGACTCCTTCCCGGTGTGTTCATCGAAGGCCATGTGGTGATTGGCGAAAATTGCAAAGTTGGCCCGAATTGCTACATTCGCGGCGCTACCAGTATCGGCGATGGTTGCCATATCGGACAAGCGGTCGAAATCAAAAATTCGCTGATTCTCTCAAACACTTCCATCGGTCATTTGTCGTACGTGGGTGACTCGGTCGTCGGCAAAAAGGTCAATTTCGGTGCAGGAACCATCACCTCCAATTTCCGTCACGATGGTGCCAATCATCGATCGATGGTTGATGGTCAGTTGATCGACACAGGACGACGTAAATTCGGCACGATCATTGGCGATCATGTTCACACCGGCATTCATACCAGCATTTATCCAGGTCGAAAAATCGGAACACATGGCAGCACTCGTCCTGGCGACATTGTGCAACATGATCTTTTTTGTTAAACTTTTTTGTTAGAAATTCATTTTATCATATGTGCGGCATCGTAGGTTACATCGGCAAATCAGCAGCTCCTCCCATTCTCATCAACGGGCTTCGTCGGCTTGAATATCGCGGGTATGACTCCGCCGGTATGGCGATTGTCGATCACGGCAAAATCGTTGTCGCCAAGGCGGCAGGGAAGGTCGCCAATTTGAATGATAAAGCGAAAGCGGAATGGCCTGCATCTCGCTTTACCGAAAGTTCCTATGGCATTGCTCACACGCGCTGGGCGACTCACGGACCACCAACGGAAGTCAATGCACACCCACACCTCGATCAGTCGGGCGACATCGCTGTTGTGCACAATGGCATCATCGAAAACTACCGCAGCTTGCGCGCGAAGTTGGAAGCGAAAGGCAGCAAATTTGTGTCGGAAACAGACACCGAAGTGCTCGCACACTTGATTGGTGATCGCTATCGCGGCGATCTCTTTCAAGCAGTTTGCGACGCGCTTCATCAGGTCGAAGGAACTTTCGGCATCGCTGTCATTTCGGCGAAGGAGCCGGGCAAGATCATTACCGCACGACGTGGTAGTCCAATTGTGCTTGGCATTGCCAGTGGCGAAACGATTGTCGCTTCCGATGCCTCAGCCATTCTCTCACACACGCAACGTGTGATTTATCTCGATGACAATGACATTGCCCTCGTCACGGCCGATCATGTCGATATCCGCGACTTGAACAATGTGCCCGTCAACCGGGAAATTTCGGAACTCGAGTTCGATGCCGGATCAGCCGAAAAAGGAGGGCACGAGCATTTCATGCTGAAGGAAATTTTTGAGCAACCCGATTGCTTGCGCAATGCCATTCGTGGTCGTCTGGATTTCAGCATTGGCTCGTCGGTACTCTCTGGCATGGGAACTTCCCCGCGCGATCTGGCAGAAATTCATCGCGTCGTTCTTGTCGGCTGCGGCACTTCTCTGCACTCGGGTTTGATTGGCGAATACGCCATCGAAGACCTCGCAGACACTCTTGCTGAGGTGCAACAAGCCGCCGAATTCCGTTATCGCAACCCCATCATCGGCCGCAATGACCTGGTGCTCGCCATTTCGCAATCAGGCGAAACCGCCGACACTCTTGCAGCGGTTCGCGAGGCTCACCAAAAAGGCGCTTTTGTGATGGGGCTCTGCAATGTTGTGGGCTCGACGATTGCCCGCGAAACCGGGCGCGGCATTTACCTCCACGCTGGACCCGAAATTTCGGTGGCATCGACCAAAGCCTTCACCTCACAAGTGGCCGTGCTTTTGATGATCGCTCTGAAGCTCGGACGCGCCCGTCGTTTTTCGCGCGAAGACGGATTGGCTTTTGCCCTGGGAATCGAATCGATTCCCTCTTTGGTCGAAAAGGTTTTGGAGTCGAATGACAAAATCGCTCAGCTGGCCGAAGGATATCTTCATCAGCAACACGCCTTTTTCATTGGTCGGGGGCCGATGTATCCCGTGGCCTTAGAAGGTGCGCTCAAGCTCAAGGAGATTTCCTACATTCACGCCGAAGGCTATCATGCGGCGGAACTCAAGCACGGGCCCATCGCTCTGTTGGAAAAAGGGACTCCTGTGATCGCTCTCGCCAATGACATCCCCGGCAAGGACAAAACTCTCGGCAATATCGAAGAATGCAAGGCCCGCGGCGCGCGCATTCTCGGTCTCATCACGGAGGGCGATGAGGAAGCGGCGGCGGTGATGGATGACATCATCACCATTCCTGCTTGCCATCCTCTGATCGCAACAATTCCTACGGCTGTGGCGCTGCAGTTGTTTGCTTACCACATCGCCCGCCTGCGCGGCTGTGAGATCGACCAACCGCGCAACTTGGCCAAATCGGTGACGGTAGAGTAATTCCTGCCTTCCTCCGAATTACAAAAAAAAGGAGACGCACACCCGATGCGTCTCCTTCTTGTTGATGGGGGAATCGCTCGAATCAGACGGGCTTCCCTTCTGCATTCACTTGCACAATGCGCAGCGGAATGCGCGACATCACCTCGCCATCGCAGCCGATGTCGACCGAGTAAATGCCTGCTTTCGGGAAACGCAGTCCTTGCAAGTTGAGGATCAAATTGCGAGTCAGAAAAGGAACATTGTTGGGGAGAGCGACATCAAACTCAGGCTCGATAGGCATATTATTGGGGTCAAGAGCTACGCCGTCTTCATCGATGATGGTAATGGAAAGCTTATGGCGACCAGAATCTTCTGGTGTGAAGCAAAAACGTAGGGCGAGAGCACAATGCGGATGAACCACGGGAAGCGCGCGAGCGGCCAAGGTATCGAAGACGCCAGTGACCACCAGTTTTCCTTGATAGTCAGCTGCGAAATCACAGAGCGAAGCAATTTGAATGTCCATAGGGAGTTAATATCGATTGTCAGTGCAACGTCATGTTGCATTGCCTTTATGCGACTCAGACGCTCACTCGTCCAGCACCGAATCGGAATTTTTTGGATTTCTTGCCGTGTCGGCGGAGAATTCCGTTACGCAATTTTCCAGAATTTTCATTGCAATATCAACGCGCACTGATACGTATCTTGTTCATTGCAACGCAGTGTTGCAAATATTTGAACTAACTCCTTATCATCATACCATGCGCTTCGGACTTAACACCTTCTTGTATGTCTCACCGTTTGTAACGGATAGTGTAAAACTTTTCCCTAAATTCAAAAAATGGGGATTTGATTCTCTGGAACTTCCTATCGAGGATCCTTCACACATTGATCCAGTCAAAGTTCGCGCAGCGGCTGACAAAGCTGGCATCGCCATTGGCACCATCTGCGCTTGCATGGGACCTGGTCGCGATTTCCGCGGCTCGGCAGAAGATCAAAAAAATGCCACGACTTACATCAAGCAACTGATCGATCAAGCCGTGATCATGGGCACGAAGTCGATCATTGGCCCTATCTACTCGGTGGTCGGTCTCATCGGCGCTCATAGCGATGAAGAAAAGAAGAAGCACTTCGACCTCGTGGTCAAAAACCTCAAGCCTATCGCAAAGTATGCGGAAGAAAAAGGCATTCAGCTCTGCATCGAGCCCTTGAATCGCTTTGAAACCGATTTCTTGAACACCTGCGATCAAGGCCTGAAGCTTGTCAAAGCCATCAACTCGAAGGCTGTCAAACTTCACCTCGATACCTTCCACATGAACATTGAGGAAAAAGACCAAGCCGCAGCGATCCGCAAAGCAGGCGCTCATCTCGGTCACTTCCATGCTTGCGGTTGCGACCGTGGCACTCCCGGCGGCGACCACATTGATTGGAAAAACATCGTCAAGGCACTGAAGGAAATCAACTACGATGGCGACGTCGTGATCGAATCTTTCACCACCGACGTCAAGGTCATCGCCCGCGCGGCGGCCATCTGGCGCAAGATGGAGCCAAAACGCGATGACATCGCAGTCAAGGGCCTCGCTAACCTCAAGAAACTCTTCAAAAAGAAATAATCGACCGATGAAATGGATCTCTCTCACGGCGTGTGCCGCAATCTTTTCTTCTGCTGCCTATGCAGGGGAAACCGCTCTTTTCAACGGCAAGGATTTGTCGGGCTGGGAAGGTGACAAAGCTCTCTGGTCTGTAGTCGACGGCGCCATCACGGGTCGCACGACGGAGCAGAATCGTGCGGAATCGAATACCTTCCTCATCTGGAAAGAAGGCGAAGTGAGCGATTTCGAGCTGACGTTCGATTACAAATTCACTGCGACCGCCAATTACGGCAATAGCGGCGTGCAGTTTCGTAGCAAGGTTGTCGATGCCGGAAAATTCATTGTCGGTGGCTATCAAGCCGACTTCGAATTTGGCGACACATATAGCGGCATTTTGTATGAAGAACGCGGACGCGGGATTTTGGCGCAGCGTGGCCAAAAGGTGAAAATCACACCTAGCGGCAACCCAGGCCAACCAAGCATTACGGTCACGGGTCAAACTGGCGACAGTGCCCAAATCCAAGCATCTATCAAAAAGGATGACTGGAATCAGTATCGCATCGTAGTCAAAGGCAATCACATTCAACATTTCATCAACGGACACCAAACCGTCGATGTCATTGATGAAACGCCCGAGGGCGCGAAAAAAGGTGTGCTCGCACTACAACTCCACGCGGGACCACCGATGCAGGTGCAGTTTAAGAACCTTGTTCTGAAACAAGACTGATCGTTCGATTGACCCAAGCCGCCACATCATGTGGCGGCTTTTTTGTCTCTAGCAAGGTCGATCACTAAGCCAAATACAACTTCTCATAATACTCGCGTGCCATGCGATCGGAATCAAAGGCTGGCACGACGTCGTTCATCGATTGCAAGACCATGCGCCACCACTGATCGGGCTGCTGGTAGTACATCGGACAAACTTTGTTTGTGAGGATCTGATAGATCTGCTGCATGTCGGCAAGATCGCGCTGGGCCGGAGTGAGTGAGGGATCTGCTACGGGCACAATGAAGGAGTTTTTCCCGTCTTGGCCAAATTCGCAGATCCAACCATCCCAGGTCGAAACATTCAAGGAACCATTCATCGCAGCGGTCATGCCCGATGTTCCAGAAGCCTCTCTTGTGACAATGGGCGTATTCAACCAGACGTCACTGCCATTTTTGAGGTCGCGCGAGAGATCGAGCTCGTAACCCACCAAAACTGTGGCATTGGGATAGGGTTCGGTCAATTGAATGAGATGATTGAATGTCTCAATGGCATCGTAATCAAAAGGATACGGCTTACCCGCCCAGATCAATTGCACGGGTTGATCACTCCGACTAAGCAATTCGCGGAACATTTTCTGATCTCGCGTTAAGAGATCGGCCCGCTTGTAGGCGGCGAACCGACGCGCCCAAACGATGGTCAAGACATCGGGATCCATCAGTTTTCCGGATTGATCTGCGACTTCGCGAAACAATCGCTCTTTGAGCTCGCGCTTGCGCTTGCGCAAGGATTCGATGTCGCCACGCAGACGGGCATTTTCCAAAATCGAATCCGCCCAGTATTTTTGATTTTGCGCATTGGTGATATGAGTGATGGGCGCGATGTCTTTTTCTGCTTGCCACATCTTTCGCGCCACTTCCCCATGAAGTTGCGAAACACCATTGGCGCGGTGCGACAACTTGAGAGCCGCGAGGGAGTGATGGAAAAGATCGCCGTTTTGGCCAATGGCGGCTCGCACTTTTTCTTCTGTCATTCCTCCGAAAAATCCTGCTCGTTTGACTTGAGAAAAATCGCTTTTCTCATTCCCCGACTCTTCTGGGGTGTGTGTGGTGAAGACAAATTTCTCTCGGACTTGTGCCACCGATTCCGCTTTCTCGAAGCAATGCAAAGCTGCGGAAACGCCGTGTGCTTCGTTCAAATGATACACATCCGCCGCCACTCCCAGTTCTTCGAGCAAGCGCATGCCCCCTTTGCCCAATACCAAGTACTGCGCCAAACGTGTGTTCGCATCGTGATCATACAAACGCTGAGTGATGTTGCGACCAAAGGCGTCGTTCTCTTCCATGTCGGTTGTCAAAAAGAACATGGGCACGGTGCCGAAGACATCGCCGGGCAAAAACAAAGCCCGTACGAGCACATCGCGATCGAAGATGCGCAAAGAGAACTGAACCCCTGTTTCGCGGAGAAAGGCCGGATGCTTGCGGCGAAATTGCACGGCCATTTCCCGACCATCCCCACGCGATTGATTGTAGTAGCCGCAGGTCCAGTAGATGCCAATCCCACAAAGGTTCTGCTTGAGTGCTGCGGCGGATCTCATGTGAGACCCCGCCAAAAAACCGAGTCCACCGGAATAAATCTTGAACGAGGGATCGATCGCATACTCCATCGAAAAATACGCGATACTTTTGGCGTAGGCAGGGTCAATAGCGGATTCAGGAGCAAATCTCTGTGGTAAAAATGAGGCAGACATGGCGGTAAAACATTGGCATTTCCCCAGATGAAACGCAGGTCATTCGGACCAATCGAGAACGATTTTGCCCGACTTCCCTGACATCATCGTTTGGAAAGCTTCTTCATAATCGGTGAAGTGGTAACGATGCGTAATCACGGCAGAAATATCAAGTCCTGCGCGCAGCATACTGCTCATCTTATACCATGTCTCGAACATCTCTCGACCATAAATCCCTTTGATGACCAATCCTTTGAAAATCACCGCGTCCCAATCAATCGCCACTTTCTCCGGAAAAATGCCCAGTAAGGAAACTTTGGCTCCGTTGGAAACATGACGCAAGATGTCGTGCAAACCAGAAGGATGGCCCGACATTTCCAGCGCGACATCGAATCCTTCTTTCATGCCTAGTTCTTGCTTTACGGAGTCGAGCGACTCCTGGGAAACATCGACCACGCGCGTGGCACCGAGTTTCTTCGCCAAATCGAGTCGCCATGGATTAACGTCGGTCACGACGACATGCCTTGCTCCCGCGAATCGACAAACTGCCGCCGCCATGCAACCAATCGGCCCGGCGCCCGTGATTAAAACATCTTCGGCGACCAAATCCCACGACAGCGCGGTGTGCACCGCATTGCCAAGTGGGTCGAAGGTAGAAATGACATCTTGCGGAATGCTCGGATCAACTCGGTAAACATTTCGTGCTGGGATCGACAGCCATTGCGCAAAAGCACCACTGCGATTGACTCCCACTCCCTGTGTGTGAGGACATAGATGCTGTCGACCGCCAAGGCAATTGCGACAGCGACCACAAACAATGTGTCCTTCGCCCGAAACCAAGTCTCCCGGCGATAAATCGGTAACACCTGAACCAACCGCCTCGACCACTCCACAAAACTCATGCCCGACCACCATCGGCACAGGAATGGTCCGCTGCGCCCACGAGTCCCATTGGTAAATGTGCACATCCGTGCCACAGATCGATGTTTTCTTGATGCGAATCAAAGCGTCCATCGGCCCCATGTCGGGCATCGGCACGTCTTCTAACCACAATCCTCGCTCGGCTCTCGCTTTGACTAATGCTTTCATGGTGCTGATGGAATGCATGACCCTACCTCAAGCTTTCGATTTCGCCAAGATCATCGCGGCTCATGACACAAAGTCGGTCAGGCAATGCGAATTTGCTGAACCTTACTTTCGACCCAGCGATGACAGGCGGCGCTGAGAGCCCAGGTCAAGACCACAAAAAACGGCAATCGCAACCAAATCGCAAGGGTCGGATGCAGTCGATCATCCCACAAAAACCAAAAGATCTTCCCTGCCACGAGCGGCGCAAGATTGTGAAAAAGATAAATGCCATACGACCGCTGAAAACCAACCGCATTGACCCAGCGATGCGCGTGAGATGAGCACCAGAAAAACGATGGCCAAAAATGTCTGCTGCCAGTGACACCAATGAGGCACGGCATGACCCAGCTCCCACGATCCATACAACCACGCGTAACCGAGCAAGGCGATGAGACCAACGGCATCGAGCCAGCGTCGCGAGATTTTCCCGCAATGATGCATCGCATAAGCCCACAAGCTGCCTAACGCAAATTGATCGATTACCGACCACGGCAACAAATCCACCGACCACCACGACTGACTCGCCGCATACGCACGAAAAACCGGTGCACTGAGCGCAAGCAATAACAGTGTCACGGGTAGCGCACGACGCGGCACCCACAGAATCAACAAGGGCCAGAACAGGTAATATTGCTGTTCCACGGCCAATGTCCAAAAATGCGCTGCACCCGGAGGCCAGTAACCGCATTGCTGGATCAGAAAATTTTGCCCGTTGACCAACCACACCCACGGACTGTGCCAAATTTCTTTGATGCCTAACAAGGCACCCAGCGCCAAGGCGACGTAGTAGGCGGGGTAGATTCGTTGCAAGCGCTTGAGGTGGAATCGACGCAAGATTTGGCCCGTGCTATCGACTTCTACTTCTCGCAGCAGCCCTTGGGTCATCAAAAATCCGCTCAGCAGGAAAAACAAAAACAGCCCCGCCTCGGTCGGCGCATGCCATCGCCAATCGGCAGGAAACCAATGATGATAGACCACGCCCATCATCGCCACGGCACGCAGTCCGTCGAGTTGGGGCATGTGTTTTCGCGGTCCGCTCACACGTCGATGATGAGCCGAATTCGCTCATCTGACAAGTCAGAGAAATCGCATGATCCCCTCTCCTTCCATGAACGATGCTTTTTCGCGTTTCCCGCTTTCCCCTTGCCGTGCGGTCTGTCATACTCTGCTCATGAATCACAAGGGGACGGCTGTCCAAAACATCATTCTCATCGGCTTCATGGGCTGCGGTAAGTCGACCGTCGGCCGTGAACTCAAACGCATTTTGCACGAACCATGGATCGACACCGATCAACTCATGGCGAAGAGGGATTTCGCCAAATGGAGACCGATGTGCTCCAAGATTTGCTGAGCCAAATCGAAACCTCGACCATCATCTCCACCGGTGGCGGCGCGGTCTTGCGGCAGGAAAATCGTGAAATTCTTCAAAAACTCGGCTATGTCGTTTGGCTGCGCGCCGATGCCGAGTTGATCTATCAGCGCACGAAAAAAAATCGCGATCGACCGATCTTACAAACTCCCGACCCCCGCGCGGTGATTCGTGAGCTACTCGCCACTCGTGAACCGATCTATCGCCAATGCGCCGGCCTCAGCCGCAGCGAAATCGCGGTGGGCATTCGTGAGAGCGCTCGATACCATTTTCATCAGTCGGCCGAATGAACTCATCCGCAGACGCTTCTTCTCTCGCCGATGTCATCCGCTCTCTTGCCCTCGATGCCGGATTCGATGTCTGTCGTTTTGCCAAAGCACAACGAGCCACTCATGCCGATGACTACCTGAACTGGATCGATGAAGGCATGCATGGCGAAATGGCCTGGCTGGAGCGCAATCAGGATCGACGCTGTGATCCTCGTGTCGTGCTCCCCC
>RDYF01000173.1 GCA_004293285.1 Verrucomicrobiota bacterium
TTAAAAAACTGCTACCGCCCGCAGAGCAATTACAGCACATATGAACAGCAATATCGCCGCTAAAAAATGTTAGAAAAACATAGTTGCTGACCCCTGAGAGTGAGTTTTCTCATGCGGCTGGCCGATGCTGAAACAAGCTCAGTAGCTCCCGCCATCGCATGTTTCAAGGCAGAAATGTCAGCTCCAAGGGTGACTGTCAGGGCGCTCATACACCGTGGCTGGACTCAACGTAAAGTGCATTCGCAGCTTTTGCTAGTTGTGAGTAATTGCAGCCAGTTTTTTAGTCAAAAGGGTCTATCTGAGCAGGCAACGTGCGGGCGATTCGGATTACGCTTCATTACCCTGAGCATGTTTGGAGAGCTGCTTGAAACATCCTTGCTACGGATCCGTATGGCCGGTGGGGGCGATAGTTAGAACTTAACGCCTGCCAGATTAGACTTTTTTCTGAAGCAAGATTATGCGGTTGGTGTTTGTTCCTTTGGTGGAATTGGACACACCCCAACAATTTGCGGTCTTCGTAAAAACTTGGTCGTTGATCAGAATCAGCTTGGGAATAAGCCCTGCTTGCTGAGCCGCTGGCACTACTAGTGTCTCCATCAGAATCTTGCCACCACGAATCTCGCCCACTTCAAATGCCACGTGTCCTCCTGGAATGAGAATTCTACGAAGCTCAGTGAACACCCGTGTCATCGACGCCATCCAGTCTTCGACCTTTTTGAGTTGCCAAATAGAAATGTCAGCCGCATTGAGGCCGTTGAACCAACAGCGTAGCCAATTGTCCTTCTGGTAATCCACTACATCCAGAAAAGGTGGCGATGTGACGACCAAAGCGATTGAGTCGGATTCAATTTCTGGAGTGTGATCGCACGAACCAGTAATAAGAATTGCGTCAGAAGCTACGTTGCGAAGCCTCCGAAGTGCGGAAAGATCAATCTTGTTCAGGAGCGTTCGCGTCTTCTTTTGGATGATCGCGTTGATGTCACGTTCTGGGGGCGTTTGGCCTCGCTTCTTGTTGATCTTCCTCTGAGCCTCGACGCTCACTGCTTGGTTTGGGGGTAGTGTGTAAACCGAGAAAAATCCCGCAGAATGGCCAGTGAGACGATTCGTCGCCACCATGCGAATCCATGCATCTATGTGATCGATGGAGCCTGATGCATCTCGATCCAAAAGGTAAGAACGTAGAGCAATGATCCGCTCAAGGGTCTTCGGATGGTAGAAAGCCTCCAAGTATTCGTGGGTAGCATAGTCAAAACTGGTAGTAGGAAGTGAAGAAAGACGATCTCTAACTTCAAGCTCAGTTGGAGGGTTAAAGCGAGGTGACAACAACAAGCGACTTAACGGGTTAATGTCGCATCCCGCCGGACGACGTCCCATTAGACCTGCTTCGAGTGGGGTAGTGCCTCGCCCCATGAAAGGATCGTAGACAATATCATTATGGTTCGTTAGACGTGAGATAAAGAATCTCGGTAATTGAGGCTTAAAACACGCACGATAAGAGATCTCGTGAAGTGAACTAGCAGCCCGCTGCTTCGATGTCCAAAACTCGTTAATGAAGACTGGAAGATCCATCTCGGGATCGGGGAATCGTTCGCTTCTAGTGTCTTTCTGGAACTCCCTAAACGTTCGTAATTCTTCGGCAAATGACAAGGAGTCTCCGTGCATAAAATGAGACTCAGGGATAAGAGGTAGCTGCTTGGCTTCCATAAGAGTCAACTTAGTAGATCAAGAGCCTTCTGCCGAGTAATCTTAGTCGTGTTGCCAAGTTGTCCGCGCTCCCACCAATCGGTGACGGTCGAAGCTGGAATAACCCAGTATGGAACAGTTGGGAAAGATTCGATATCGGAAACAATGTAGCCTGCGATCTCATTCAATTTGGCTCGGAATCCATTTTCGTCAAAGGATCGACCAGATCCAACCATGTA
Organism: Verrucomicrobiota bacterium; assembly: GCA_004293285.1. GTDB lineage: Bacteria > Verrucomicrobiota > Verrucomicrobiia > Verrucomicrobiales > Akkermansiaceae > UBA956. The sequence continues at coordinate 1,923 of RDYF01000173.1, forward strand.
GCTTGGACAGAAGTAGATTCCCCCTCGTGAAATACTGCGAACTTCCCACTTCCTGCCCTGTTGATCGAGAACATCGTAGCCTGCTCCCTCACTGTGGGCCAAGGATCCGCCAAGGACTTCGTATGCGATGCGGCGTTCGAGAATGAATGAAACTCTCCTGCCATCGGTGAAGTAAGCTCGCACATCTTCCTCCGAGATTAGAAGGGCTGAGGAAATTTGCGCAAGATCCCAATTGAAAGTGCCTACACGATTATCTGTCATGTGTTCCTTATTAAACTAGAAATTTGATTGTGCAAGAAGTGAATCAAGGTGATCAAGATTCGTTTGCTGTGCTGCGATTCGGCGCACGTAGAATTCTCTCGCCGTATCAAAATCACCACGTTCTTGGATCAAGAAGTAGCCTCGTGGGCTGTGGTCGTTAGAACCGATGAAGATGTCCCCTGATCTGGTGTAAGCAAGGACACCCTGCTGGAACTGAGTTTGCGACATCTGAATACCCCGAGATGTCAAATGATTCTCGATGTCGGACCATGGACGTGCATTTGCTCGCCCAAGTCCATGGTTCAATAAGTAATCGAGAACAATCCGCAAGTGGGATTCTTCGGTTAGGTTTTGAGTGGCTGCGCGCGCCGATTCAGCGAATGGCATAGTTTGAGAGTGTTCGTGAGGATTAAGACTTGGAAATTTATTGCACTAATAGAGTGTTTTTGTATTTCATCTGATCGTTACAGATGGAAACGTGCTGCGCTAGATAGTGAATCAGGTTTTCTGGGCAAAGACAAGGAATTTTCAAAAAACTGTTCGTTAATTAAGGCATTTAGCCAGAAGATGAGTTGAGGTGAAGATATGATCTGAGAATTACTCGTTCTTGAGATTAGGCTTAGCAATTGATCGAGTGCGGTTGTCGACTTCCCCGATTGCGCGACAGAGCATAAATAGAGTATAGAGGTTGTAGGAATCACTCCAAATACCACTATGAAAAAAAGTGCGTCACCGGGGTCAGCAACTGTCTTTTTAACATTTTTTTAGAATTGCGTGATTTCCTTGGGTTTTAGAGTGGCTAAATGCTGCTTCATCAATGCATTGAGGTGGAT
>RDYF01000093.1 GCA_004293285.1 Verrucomicrobiota bacterium
GCAGCTTAAGGGTAGAAGAGGCGCTTCGTGATGGGGAGCAATGACGAGCAAGACGAGTTGGTGGAATGATAGGAATGATCATAGTTGTACGATGTGGATAGGGTGAAAACGAAACAGCCCGCCACGGAATGAACCGGGCGGGCTGGCACGTATGGTTGAAAACGGCGTTCGCAGTTAGGCGGTTACCGTCAATGTATGATGACACGGACGGGGTGGGAATTGCGTGGGCTGAAAGTTAGGTAGAATATTATTCAACCGCTATATCGAATGATACGTTATCTGGCAGGTGAATCTCATCACTCTCCAGATCGAACGGCACAACCCAAAGCTTTAGAGTGGCCGAAAAAATGAATGGTGGAAGGTTTTGTTGGAAAGCATTTGTTTTCGGGTAAATCAGGAACATATCCCCTTTCCCATTCAGGTATCTTTCGCCATAGGCAGCCATCTGGTAAAAGTCGGCCTGGGACAGATTGTATTTGTCGTGGGAGCTATGCAGACTCTGATCGATGCGCTTCCATTTGGTATCGAGAACCGAAATGCAGGTGCCATCTCTGCGCTCGATCAGCAAGTCTGGCTTGAGGCGGAACCAGTCAGCACCTTGGTGTTTCACTAATGAATGTCGTGATGGTTGGGCGACGAGCCGAAATCCCTGATGCATTCTCCTGCTCAAGATGGTAGCGACATAGCGCTCGAATAACTGCTCCATCGGGAAAAGAAAGGATAGCCCGGAAAAAGCACCCGCCATGTAGAGTGGGGATTGTATGCGGAGAATCAATTCACACCATGGCCTCAGCCCCCTGTAGTGAATCAGAGACCGGTCATGACTCCATTGTTGGAAATCACCCTTATAATTGGCGCTTACGGAGATTTCCGAAAAGACGAATCTCAGACTGCGCGCACGCCGTTGATTGTTAGGATTCCGTGTCCATTTGCTCACTGCCAGGATCGCCGAGTGAATCAGGCGATTTTCCGGGCGATCGGCTAAAAACTCATGATACTCAATCGAAAATTCAGGTTTGGTGCCAGGGCGACGATGGAGTTGCTTTTCGACTCGCAGCCTCCCACGCAGGAAGGGTTGCTCATCTCCTCTCAGCACGTAGTTGCTCCGGATTCCTTTTTTAACCAGATGCTCCACGCCCGAAAGGAAAATGCCAATCAGATGTTCGTGAAGAGGCTGATTCATGACGGCCAATGCCCCATGCTCCCATGAATGGGTGTTCAAATCCAGAACACGACTCAGCATTTTTAGGACGATGTGGCGCAAGTGTTGCGGATCATCTCCGATGGAAAACGACTTTGGTAAGATCTCAATCCTAGTCCCGCTGGGCGTTTCCACAGTGCCGACGTAATTGGTAGCCTGAAGGCCACGCAGTCCTGCGCGGTAAACCGGCTGGAAAAATGCTGGAGACTCGGTGTTTTTCAAACATATCTCATTCAACCAATCCCAGTCCTCGACCGTGATCGAAGTCGCGCCACCACACGACACAGATTCACCACGGAGCAATACATCATGCTCCCTGATGGATACTTACCTCTCGATCTTTACGGTTGTGAGCATTACAGATCTAATGGAGAAGACACCTTAGCGCTTGCCTCTGTGGGTTCATAGATGCCTACGTAGCAGGCAGGATTTTTCAAAGATGCTTGGTTGCGTTGATAGGCATTCCGGATCGAGTAGTCCGTGTTCTGGCCGAAAAGAGCAGCCAGTTGCGTTTCCGAGTATTTCTGTTGAATGATCGCAAGATGATTGGGCTTTTGATGATCGCCCAGCACAAGACGGATTTTTTCCCAGTCCTCAAAGAAATACTCTTCCAGCAAAGGAAGGATTTTCCCGACGAAGATTTGCTCCAGCTCTGTGATCGTTGGATTGTTGCGGAGAGAGATAAAAAAAGCGTGGCCAATCGTGTGCTCGCGATCATAGAGAATTTCGATGCGGCTGTTCATTGCAGTGAGCATGCGCGCAACGTCAATTCCTTCGATCAACGGGATTTGCTTCAATACAGTGGTATCCGGCATGAGTTCCTCGAAAACGAAACGACGACGTAATGCAATATCGACCTGAGCGAGCGAACGGTCGGCGGTATTCATCGTGCCAATCAAATGCAGGTTCGAAGGCACGGAGAACATTTCTTTCGAGTAGGGCAATTTCACAGAGAGCGCCTCTGGCTCTCCGGCGCGCTTGCTGTCTTCGACCAAAGTGATCAACTCGCCAAAGACCCGGGAAATGTTGCCACGGTTGATCTCGTCGATGATCAAGACATAGGGTATGGGATCGTCACTCGAAGCCGCCGCAGCACTGCACATCTGCTTAAATATGCCATCCTCCACTTCGTATTTCACCTGCCCCTTCTGATCCGTCGATGCCTTGAGACCCTCCACAAAGTCCTCATAACTGAAACTCTGATGGAAGGTGACGAATCCGATGCGTTTTGCCTGGAGCAGTTCGTCGAAACGTGCCTTACGCTGCTTACGGCCAGCTGTATCCCCCGTAGTTGATGCAACTAATTCCGGATCGATGATTTCAAGCGCCCGATCGATGGTCGAATAGGTTTTTCCCGTGCCTGGTGGCCCGTAAAGAATGAGGTTCTTCGCGGATTCATGTTTGCTTGGAGCGATGATCGGATCTGTATCAATTTCTTCATCCGCAGGCCCCTTAGTTGGTCCATTCGCAAGCATGTCTGCTCGCCGATCCTTGTGATAGGCAGCATAGAGAAGTCTGGGACGATGGGCATTTTCAAAATGCCTTTTTGTGATTTTCTTATACGTATTAGCTATGTCACCAAGTGCGTTGAGAAACAGCTTCTTTTTAGCGGATTCTTCGACAAGGAGGTCGGTAAGATCGACTGCGTAGAGACCATGCCTTTTTCCGGCGAGTCTCACAGGCTTCTGCTCATTGCCCAGCTCTTCGATCCGTGCAATAAAGCGAGCATTTGGCTGCTCGGCGGGGTTCGAAGTAACTTCAAGAACGAGCGTATTGGCACAATTCAATCGTAGTCTCTCCTGTTCTCCGCGTTTTGTATTAGTGAAGGAAACCCTCTTTGCTGAGGCTCCTTTCGTATCAGTGACTCCCAGAGCTTTACACGCCTCGTGAAATAGTTCGAAAGCCGCATATCCCTGTTCCTCGCTAATGAAGAAACGCTGCCACCAAGATGACTTACCATTTTTTACCGTATTTGCGCTAGTCTCTCCTTTTTGAGAAAGCGACCATAAGTGAGCTTGTCGCGAAAACTCGACGCCGTCTCCTCCTATCACTTCACGGATCTTTGGTAGCCAGTTAATATAATCTGCCGCTGATTTTGGCGCTTCCGTTATGCCCTTCGTGTTCGCGAATTCGATGTTTTTGCCATCCGTGGAAATCCACTTTTTCGGGCAGGCCCAGAACATGCCCATCGTCAGCATGGGGAGTTTGATTTTGAACAAATCAATCGATCTCTGCATCAGATCGCGATCCAGTTCAACGACATCCACCTCCATCATGTGCTCGAAGAATTTCCAAAGCAATGGAACATGCTCAGTGATTCTCGCTTCAGCATAGGACATAAACCATGAGTTCAACTTATTGGCCACAGGCAGGCCGTCGAAATCCTCAGGCACGGGGGATTTCAGATTCCATTCTTTTTTAATGAATCGCCACAGAGCTTGTCTGTTGTCGAGCCTGATGCCCCGATTGAAGTTTGCTAGGAATAAGAATGGATTAATTTCTGTTAGCTGAAAGCCTGTGCCATCAGCATCTCGATCTATGATGGGAATCGCTACAAGTTCTGCGTCGTGCATTCTTGCCAATAGATCGATCAATTCGCTCTGCCGGTTTTTGAATTCGAGCAGTCGCTTTGCCGTTTCTTCGTGTATGGGTATCCAGGTGAACATGGTTTGATGAATTTGTAGTGGTTGATAGGGTGGTAAGATTACTCGTGCGCACTCCCCTCTATTTCGTGAGTGATTTGTTCCAGGCGGGCTTTGAGTTCTTCCTTGGAGGGAAGGTAGAGCTGGTATTTGGAGGCGAAGATATTGGCGTTTTCTGGCAGGGTGAGTTCGACGAGGGCGTCGTTCTTGCGGTGGCAGAGGACGATGCCGATAGTGGGAAGTTCGTCGGGTAGCTTCACGTGGCGGTCGAAGTAGTTTACATACATCTGCATCTGCCCGAGGTCTTGATGGGTGAGTTTGTCGCGTTTGAGGTCGAAGAGGACGTAGCAACGCAGCAGGCGGTTATAGAAAACGAGATCGACGAAGAAATGATCGTTATCAAAGGTGAATCGCTTTTGCCGCGCCTCGAAAAGGAATCCCTTGCCGAGTTCGAGCAGGAAGGATTCGAGCTGATCGATGATAGCGGATTCCAGTTCGTTCTCGGAGTAATTCGGGTGTTCGTCGAGTCCAAGGAATTCCAGGACCAGTGGGTTCTTGATGAGGTCGGCGGCTTTCTCCACGATTTGGCCTTCGGCGGCGAGGCGGCGGATTTCCTCCTTGTCACGGCTGAGGGCGAGGCGTTCGTAAAGGGAGCTGGCGATCTGGCGTTCTAGCTCGCGGACGCTCCATTGGTTGGCTGCGGCTTCGATTTCGTAGAAGCGGCGTTCATCGGGCGAATCGATGGTAAGGAGCTCGACGTAGTGAGACCAGCCGAGAGGGAAGATGCTTTGCAAATCAGCAGACAGCATCGTTTTTTTTGCCAACTTCTGCGGTAGCAGTGCGGCTGATTGGTCAGGCAGTGTCTGACCAATTTCAAGAAGGTTTTGAGAAAAGTCAGACAGTGCCTGACCAATCTCACGAAACGTGAGATAGAACTGGCGGAAGAGCTTGAGATTGGTAGAGCCGGTGCCCTTGATACCGAGGGGTTTTAGGCGGCAGGCTAGGGATGAGAGAAGGCGTTTTCCATAATCCGCGCGGTCGGCTCCCTGTTGTTCGTATTCCAAAATGTAGTGTCCGAATAGCCAATTCCGGGCTACAAGATGTGCATCCACAGAGCGCGAGGCGCGGATGCTGATTTCCTCATGGGTGCGCTGGCAGAGAGTGACGAGTTGATCGAAGTTCATGGCATTAAAATTTTTCTGAAGGGAAAAGATAGTCTATCAATCGCTTCGTGTTGCGTTCGAGTTTGGATTCTGCCGCCTTGGGACTCCAGACGGAATTTGGGAGAGCTGCGATGAACTCTGCCTCTCGTAGTTTGCTTTCTACGTATTTAGGTCGTTTCTTGTCAAAATCATCGTTTTTGATGGAGCGGTTCAGTTTGTATTCCAGGAGCATGAGGTTACCCAGCCCGTTGATGCTGACACCAGCTTCCTTCCATTTTTGCCAGACATCTTCGCGCTTATTGTTGTCTTTGTCATGATATGAGCAAATGTGCTCGATGTCGTAGCCATCACAGAAAATCTTTTCAAATTCTATGGGTTTACTCGGGAACAGGGCTTCGACCATGCGACAGACGAGGTTTTTTGCTGTCAGGTAAGCGGAAAGGTCTCCTGCCAGTTCGTTTTCGAAACGCTGGCGGACCGGCTTGATTCTATCGTTGAGCCGCGTAATGATCTCCGTCAAAGGAGTCTTGGTGCCGAGTTTCGGGTCTTCATGATCGAACATGCGCGCACTTAGATCGGCAAAGAAACTGTGCATCTCATTGATTTTCCTAGCATTGATGACGCTGTAAACGACGCAAACCCTAGCGAGAGCTGTGGCAAACTCTTCGCGGAGTTTGGAATTTTCCGCAATTTTAGCAGGATAGCAGTAGTCGATGAGAATGCGAAGATACCAGTAGCTGGAGTAGCGACTCCACTTGATAAGATGAATCGCCAGGCGATGATGCCAGGTGAGCGGTTCGGCGCTATGCCATTCCTGATCTGATTGACGTCGGAGATCAATTAATCTCTCTATATCGCTCAGTCTCAGAAGCGGGGCGCTCTTCTGGTCATGTTGAGCTGCCGTTTTGTAGCCCTCCCAATACTTGATGCCGAGTAGCCCATCGAATAGCCGCTCGTAAAAGGTTTCTGTACCGGCGCGCACGAGTGCGATGGGCAAGTGGTGTTTGGCACAGACAAGTTTTTGGTAGATCCAAAGGATTTCTTGGATATTCGTGAAGAGGCGATCTGCGGGAGAATCCTTTTGCTCGACGATTTTGTAGAGCCGATCAATTTCCGCAAAGCAATCGCTCGAGTGGCCGTGCATGTCCGTTAGGTATTCAAACATCCGCACCTTGAACAGATCGCTGCCATTGAGATCCAAGCCCGTGGTATTGATGACGTTGAAGATTTGAATGGTTTTCGAAATTCCGGCCTCGGTCTCGATGACCACAAATTGCATTTTCTCCAGAAAGTGTTTGGCGAAGGCCTTCAAGTCCAGCGGCAGCTCTGCTGAATCATTGTCTGCGTCATCATACATCGTAGTGCTCTGAGTCGCATCGAGAAGTGTGGCATAAATTTGCTGCAGGTTATCCCTATAACGATTCAAGCCCGGTTCCGATTTGTCAGGGAGCGCATTCGTGTGCATCACTGCATCCAAGGCTTTCTGCTGTTCTCCACCGCTCACTTTTGTTTCCAGCCAATCACGCTTGCTAAAGAGTTCGTCGATTTCGGCGTAGCCTGGCATCAGCAACTGCAATGCTTTGAGAGTGAGCAGGCACGTGGTGAGGCGTTGCTGACCATCGATCACCTCTTGAAACCACTCACCTCTGGGGGATAGCACTCTGAGACCTGACAACTGCATGGTCCCGGCAAACATGCTCTCCTGCTTGCGACACGCGGTGATGATGTCTCTCAGGAACCGCTCGACCTCATTGTGCGCCCAAGAGTAGGGACGTTGGAATATTGGTATCAGAAAGAGTTTGGTTTTCTCGTGCGTCAGTAACTCAAGCAAAGTGCTCCTGCGAACGTCGATTTGGAAATCGTTTTTTGTGGCATGCTCATCGGCATCATTCCAAATCTTCACGACCTGCTCGCGAACATCATGTTGATCCAGGGAGCAGAACCTGATGCGACCTGCATGACGAATCCACTTTTCCGCCGTGAGCAAGGTTTGCGGACGAAAGGTGATTTTCACCCCTACGATTTCATTCAAGGGGTGACCGAGCGAATCTTGATCTCGCTTGCTGAGGTGAAGCCCTGGCAGCTCTGAAAGTCTCATGGGTTGAGAAGTAGCTTTGGCAATCGCGACAATATTGAATCCATCGGCAATCGCGATCAGATCATCGTTTTTGATCCACGATTCTTTGGTAGCTCCTCTCGGATAAAAAAACACGACATGGTTCTTGAGGAAGATATCAAGAATCGAGCTGTTATACTCGCCGTTTTCGCTCCAGCGCGAGGCTATTCTCCAGATGTTCATGATGGTTTCTTGTTAGATGATTTTGCAGTAGATGAGACGAGCTTCCAGACAGCCTCACACTTTTCCTTTGGCGTCGTTTCGCTGTCCATGATCTCCTTGATCTGTATCATTTCTGCCTTCGCTCGGTCATGCTCAGGCTTGGCAACGATATGGTCATCGAACACGTTGCAGGATTGAAGGAACTCTTCTTTGGTGAATGCCTTGCCAGAGAATTTCCTGTCGAAATAAATGTGGTCGGCAAGCTGCTCCCGGAATTTTTTGGCCGCTTGCTCAATTAATGAAAGCGGTTGTATCCAGTTGTCATCGTGGGCTGTGGGGGAAAGATCAGGTGGAGCCAACGAATTGTAGGTGCAAGTAGGCGTCAGCCGCGCGCTAAGAGCGGCGGAGACGCGACTTTCTACCTCATCAAGCACCTCCTTGGCTTTATCATCTGGAACGGCTTCGCCTCGTTTGAGGTCCCGATACATTTGATTAAGATCGGCCAGAATGACATCCTTTTGTCTAGCGATGAAATCGCCAACCAAAGCCTTTATCTGATCTTGTCGGGTTTTCTTTTCCTCATCAGACCCGCCGACGTTGGGCGTCAACGAATCAGGTTTTCCTCCTAGTGCTTCAACAAGGGTTTTAAGGCCTCGCTCGTTTCTGGCTTCTAGCTCGCGTTCTAGCAGCGGCTTCGCTGCGTTGGGCAACCAGCGGTTTCCCAAGCTCAGTGGGAAGGAGAGAACATCAACCAGATCGGGGATCTTACGGCATTTGTCGATTTCCTTGCATATGTGCTCGTCGAATATCTTCAGAGAAAATGACTGCTTTTGGGTCAGAGTGCCGACGGTTTTAACAGATGATTGCCCAAGTAAGGCAGCCTTGACAGGGATTTCCAAGGGCTTGATGCGGGTGAGTTCATTGACGCTCACCAGAGAGCCAGCGGCATAAATTTCCTGAAACTTTTCCGCCATGGCATCCAGCGCGGTGTCGCCACCGTCCCAGGCCTCTGGCGGATTTCCCTCCGCGTCCGCAGTGACTTCTCCCGTTTCAGGGTCAACCGTGGGCGTGGCTGCATTTTCGTCGCCTACCTGGGCGCAGTCCTCCATGAACTTCGCCCAGGCGAGTGCGGCTTCTTCAGATCCCTGTGGCGGCACCAGATGGGGAATGCGGCAGGTGTCATCGCTCAGCGGGGCGGCGATCGCTTGTAGATAGCCAAACCATTTTCTCCATGCGTTGCGGAGTGCGGGTTCAGCACGGAAAACAAAGTTCAGGCTGCCAGGAAAAATGGGGCCATGACCCGCATCACCTACTGATCCGATACATGTCCAGGATTCACCGCTCTTGGTGTTGTGTGCTTGAATGGTCGTCGGAGGGAGTGTCGCGTGGCGGCAATCCTCGCCGTAGTGGATTGGTAGAGCAAGGACTCGAACATCCAAGGGCCGAGCGGAATTGCCTTTATGGGATTCCTTCAGCGCAAGGAGCGATCTGAGGTGAGATTCACGGGTGGGACAGGCCGGGGAAATCACGATGATCAAGCGGATGCGACGATCCGTACGATGCTCCAGAAGACCGTTCAGCCACTCTAGCGTCCCATTGCCTACATCAATCAAGACACCACTGATGAGATCAGCCTCCCGGATCACTTCTGCCATGGGAGGCATCTCGGGATAGTCGGCAATTTGGGCAAGATAACGCGTGTCCGGCCAAAGAAAAGGCGGCTTGATAGGAATTGCCGAATCGACAGTTCCCGATAGAGCGGTTTCAAGAGAGAATTCAGAGTTGTCGTAAATCATGATGTTATCAGCCAAAAATGAAAATTCCCTCGTTCATGGTGAGCTGCGCTGAAATACCGGAACCCACCTCCGTCATTCTCGCCTGCTTTCCTGTGTATTCCTTGTCGTAAATGTAAATCTCCGTCTTGCCGCTTTTTGTAACTAATGCCTTAAAAAAGTGTGCCAATGGAACGCGATGATCACCTCTGGCTGAAAATAATTGTTCATCAATAACCTGTGGATGGATTCGTGAGGAGGTTTCGAAGTCAACTTCAGCAAATGGTTGGCTTGCGGATTTCAAATTCTTGCAGCGAATTCGTTGGAGAGTTTCTCCATCATCCATTTGACGAACGGTGCGGTGGCAGGGAAGCAGGACTTCGACATCAGCTATTGCAGAACGTAACTTCGGCAAAAGACGATTAAAGAGTTGGGAGAAAATTTCCTCAGAGGTTAATAGAATATCTGGATCAAGGAGAAAGTCTGGATGGCTGATCTGGTTGCGGAGTTCAATTAATTGAATGATCAAATCCCGTTCAGAGTTTATTGATTGGATCCAAGTATTCCAGACTGAGAAGTGGTGGTTGAGCTTAGCTAGATGGTCCACACAACGCGACCAATGCCCAAGTGAGGGCTTTCCGCTTAAGTTTTTGAGTAGTCCATCTGGGAATGCTGGCACTGATTCAATACTGCTCCGAACTGCGTGAAGTTCTTCAAGTCCAACTAAAGAAGTTGTTTTAAGTATCTGGCTCAGGCAAGCGGAGCCAACGAGAAAGCGATTGCCTGGGGTGGCACGCTCCCAATGAATCAGAGGTTGTTCAATAAAATACGGAATTGGATGTGTGACTCTGGCAATCTCTTGTTCGTCTGACGGCAGAGCCTCTTTGATTGTTCGCAAAATATGATAGCGCGCGATTCGGCGACGAGCCAAGTCAGCATAAGTAGGAACCGTATCGTCTGAATTACGAAACTTCCCGAGCTGTTCGCTCACCGTTGCAATTCTGTGTCGGTAAGACATAGCTTCAAATGCGATCCGCTTCTGGACTGCGATCTTGGGTACATCAACCATATGTTTGTAAACTGCAGATTGGTCGGAAAGAAATGGCTTGACCCCCTCAGAACTGACGGCTTTGTGTGCAGCTGGGTTTACGTCTTTGCTGAAGAACGGGCCGAAGCAATTATCATTCAAGAGCAGCTTGAAATTGAGTCGTTCATGAAATATCCCGTAGGTGTCTTGCGCATAAACTATCGCGCCATCTATGCACTGATGCAGAAGATTGGAATTGAGAATGTCCTTGGGGCTAACTTTTTCCGCATATTCAGCGCATTCGGCTGCCATTCCACTGTAGCGATTTGCTTCTGTCTCGGCGAGATAACGGACAAAGTCTGAATGAGTGATGATCTCTCCGAATAAATTCATCGTAGAATCCGCAGATTGCTGACTCAAATTCTTTTCTAAAGCAGTCTGCCTTAATTTGAGTAATGGCGCTTCCATCCATTTGAGATTACTTTTGATATGGGAATCGATTAGAGGCTTAAGAAATCGCGTGCTTATCCAGCTGCTTTGGAGTTTTTCCGTTGAAAGATCGTCGGGAAAGCGATAGAATGGTACGAAAGTATCTTTAATAATGGAACTTACTGGGAGCTTTTGAGCGGTGCCGTGAGAAAGGCAGTTCCTTGAAAAATTTATAAGAAAATCGATGTAAGCGAACGCCTCGTATGGACTCGATACGGGAAACCATTCCTCGGAAGTTGTCGCGGACTGCGGCGTAATTTCACCCATGACTCCCGTGGAAAGAATCCTGAAAATACGATAGCTAGCACGACCGGATTCATACTCTCTCCACGAATTTTTATGTATGTCGAAATGCCAAGTAGGCATGTCCTGAATCCAGATGGTGACGGCAGGCTTAAGCCAGTCATCATGTTGTTGCATTGTCATGCCGTCTGCCATCCAGTCTTCGAACGCATCCACCGAATCCGCGTAAACTCTGTTGTCCTGGTCCAGCGCTATTACGAGTGGATTAAGAATACTTGCGTATTCGTCGAAATCGATTGAGTGATTCTCCATATATAGCTATTGTGGTAATAATGTGTTATTCGAATTGGACAGCAGCTGTTTTCATATCAGTTCATCCTCCTGTTTCGCTCGCTGGGCCTTCTTCGGTTTGATGCCTTTGGTGGGGGTGGATAGGGCGGCTTGGGCGGCTTCTTCGGCGGCGCGTTGATGGTTGAGCTTGAGCAGGCGGGTGAGGAGGTCTTTGCGGGCTTGGGGGGTGATGGTGTAGCGGGTGCGGTCGTTTTCGGGGAGGGTTTCGACTTGTTGGAAATCGTGGCCTAGCACGATTGCCGGGGAGTTAGGGAGTGGGGGAGTTAGGGAGTGGAGGGGGTGCGAACCACCCTCGTTCCTCACTCCCTCGTTCCTCACTCCCTCGTTCCTCACTCCCTCGTTCCTTCCTCCCCAGCCGTATGCGGCTAGAACGGTGTAATCGAGTTCCACATGCAACTCCCGTAGGCGCTTGATTCCGGCATGGGCTTCTTCTTGGGTGAGGCTGCCGGCGGTGGAGCGGTGTTCGGGCGGAACGTTTTCGGCGCGGTGCCAATCGCCGGTCTTGGCGCGCTTGTGGAAGAGCTTGTCGAGGCGGGCGTCGAGATCGGGGGCGTGGAAGAGGTTGTAAATGTCGGTGAGGCCGAGCCAGAGGCGGAGCATGAGGTCGCGGCGGCGATGGCGGCGAGGTCCGGGTTGGGGTGCTGCCACTGCCCGGCGGGGAAGGCGAAGGTTGAGAAGCATTCTGACGGAGAGTATCGAAGAGTGGCCCCTAAAGATCCACTATGCTTTCTAGCCCAAACTTCATGAATCGTAGATTGAACGACGGCGAATTGATCCCAGCGGTCGGTGGTGAAGACTTTGAGTGCTTGAGTGTAAACGATGTCACTAGGCAATGAAACAAAGGAGAGATGCTTGGTTGTAGCGGCGGCAGCAAAGCAGCGTTCGAGATTAATGAGACCGCGATACAAGCCGATTGCACGTTCGGCATACTGCCACCACTTTTCACGGCGAACAGCTCGGTTGTCGCCATCTCGCACTGGCTTTACGAGATTGAAAACCTGCTCGAATGCTTCGCCGTAGGTCGAAGCTTTCTCTAATGGCCAATCGAAGAAATTGATGATTGAACGTCCAGGCTTTAGGGATGGTTCATTGTTCAATTCTCCACCGTTGATGACTGGAAATATAACCTCATTGAGTGAGGAGTTGCGTGCAATCATTCTCGCTGCATCTGCATGTTCGAGCAAGAAGCCGTCTCCAAGAAATTTGGATCCTTCGAATAAGATGTTCTGATTTTCTTTGAGCGAAGAAGGTTCTCCATCGTCCGCAAACGTCTCAAAGAATGCACTGATCATTTCCACTACTTTGCCGTCAAGGTAGCACTGCGATTTCCATTCGCCGCGATAGATCGAAAGTAGAGAGACAACGAGATTAGCAACTCCCGGCCATTTGATGCCGCGCACAGCCATGTTGATCGTTGCACCTGCGGCAACTATCTGTTCTAGGCCGTCCTTTCGAATATCGCCGTCCTTGATCGAATTCGTAGTGATGAAGGCGGTGAAACCATGAGGACGAAGGAGTGCAAAGATACGGCGGACGAAGAATGCGACAAGGTCGCTGAGGCCTGTGGGAGCATATTGCCATTTCACGTATTCGCAGAAGTGGTGACCGTAAGTTCCACTAATATGTGTTCCGCCGAGATACGGAGGATTTCCGAGGATGCAGTCGAAGCCGCCGTTGGCGATGATTTCGGGGAATTCGAGGAACCAGTGGAAGGCCTTTTTGCGTTCTGCGATGGCCCAGGCGGAGGCGGTGGCCTGGCCTTGGGGTGTTTGGCCGGCGAGGTAGGCGCGGTAGGTGGCGTCGGTGATGAGGCAGGGTTTGTTGCCGGCGGTTTTGGGTTGGTAGAACTGGGCGATGGGGATGGCGGCGATCTGGCGGAGGAACCCGGCGTCCTGGAGGTTGGCGGCATCGTAGTGGGTTTTCTTGGCCTCGATTTCCGCCAGGGTGTGCTCGGGGAGGGCGGAGATTTCGCGCCAGCGGGCCAGCACGGCGTCGAGCTTCTCGCGGAGCGCGGGGGCGAGCGGGAGTTTTTTCTGGCCGCTGGCGTGGTCCTTGCGCTCGGCTTTGTTGACCTTGCGCGCGGCGGCGGCGATGTCCTTGTCGTCGCCGGGGAGGGTCTTGAAGGCTTCGTCGGGGATGCCTTTGTCGAGTTCCTCCTGATGGACGAAGCCGACGATGGAGTTGCCGCACTTGATGTGGTGGTCGAGGAAGCCGAGCGGTTCACCGGGGACGTGAGCCTCCAGCCAGAGGGCGACCTTGCAGAGTTCCACGGCGAGGGGATTGAGGTCCACGCCGTAGATGCAGTTTTTGATGACGTCGCGTATGGCCTCGCGGAAGGCAGCGGGGCTGGGGTGGTCGTCGCCGGTGCGGACGATGGCGAGGGCCATGGCGATGCGGCGGGCGGCGGCGAGCAGGATGTGGCCGGAGCCGCAGGAGATGTCGGAGACTCTGAGGCCAAGGAGGGCCTCAGAGGCGAGTAGCGAGTGGCGAGTGGCGAGCGGAGAAGAGGACCAGAGGTCGGCGAGCTGTTGAGGGGTTAGGTTTGTTTGCGGTCGATGGCTCGGTGGAGTGCCAGGATCTGGCGACCCAGGATCGATGACTAAGCCAGCATGGTTTGGATGTGAGACTCCTCCGCGAGTCCCACTCTCTGCGCGAGAATCAGGTGAGTTTCCAGTTCCCTCATGCTGCCGTTTGCGAGATTCAGAAATCGTTGGAAGTCCTTGCTGCTCCGCCGGGCCCAGCCCTCTGCGATGTTCGCCGGAACTGACGCTGCTGCCCGGCGAATCTGACTTGTGAGGCCGAACAATTCCTCTTTTGGAAAGGATTTCGTCAAGGTGTAGGCGGATTGAGCCAAGTCCATCCCCTTCTGCCAAACTTCGAGGTCTTGATAGGATTCCATAAATTGCTTGTTCGAATTGTTTCTTATCACTCTCTCCCACCACTCGCCACTCGCTACTCGCCACTCGCTTCGCCTGCGCGAGGCGATCTTCGATCAAGTGATCCAGCGAATGTTTCAACAACGGCTGGACGAGTTCGTCCTCGGTGTAGTGGGAGCCGGTGGCGGCGCGTTCGTCGCCGGCGGCGAAGGCGAAATGGAGTTTTCCATCGATCTCGGTGATGCGGGGTTCGAATTCCAGCAGACCCTGATAGACGGAGCCGAATTCCTCGACGTTGAGGGCACCGTAGTTGACCCGCATGAGCTGGCGGGTGACGGGATTGGTGAAGAGGGTGAGCTGGCGGAGGGAGGTGAGGAAGGTGGCGTTGTCGAGCGAGCAATCCTCCAACATGCCGAGGGAGCCGCGTTTGAAGAGATCGCCGCCGAGCGGGGCGACGCCGAGTTTGAGGCCGCGGCCGGATTCGTCCACGAGGCGGAAGAGGGCGATGAGGGCGAGCCAGGCATCGTGGTGGCGGGCATCGGCAAAGTGGGGTTTTTCCGCGAGGCGGCGGAGGCGGGCGAGCGAGTAGCCGAGGTCGTAGATTTCCCGCAGGCGTTTGTCGGTGCCGGGGACATGAGCGAGGCCGCGTTCCTCGATGACCATGAGGAAGAGCAGGCGGTAAATGAGGCGGAGGAGGTGGGAGTAGAATTCCGGGGCGAAGCGTCCGCCGGCGTCGGTGGCGGCGAGGGTGCGGAGGCGGTCGTTGGCGGGGTGGTTGAGCAGGCCGTTGCCGAGGGCGAGTATGACGGTGTGGACAGTGGTGCTGAGGCCATCGCGGATGCGGGAGCCGGAGTCGAGAGAGTCCTGGTGGTAGATCTCGATGGGAGCCTCGGCGACGGCGTCCTGTCTGACGGGCAGGCGGGAGGCATGGAGGAGGCGGTAGAAGAGGGCGAAGTCGGCGAAGAGTTCCTCGGTGAAGATGCGTTCGAGGTCGAACTCGATGAAGGTGAGTTTGACGAGGCGGGAAGAGTCCCGGAGCAGGCGGATGAGGCGGCCGTTGGAGACGATGCCGTAGAGGTGCTCGGTGAGGTTGAGGTATTCCTGAACCAGCCCGTGGGGCGACATGCGCGGGGCGTTGGGCACGGTGCTGCGGCGGTCGAGCGACTCGTGCCAGCCAATGAGGTGGACGGGGAGCTGGTCGCGGGCGGGATCGCGGTGGGAGATGCGGTAGGTTTTCCCCTGGAGGGTTTCGGATTCGGCGAGGTTGAGCTGGTAGCCAAGCAGGCCGAGGAGCGGGACGAGCCAGAGGTTACGGGTCTCGGTGGTGCCGGTGGCTCCGGGTTTGAGCCGTGAGATTTTCACCTGGTAGGCGGCCCAGTAGGCGCGGGCGGCGGCCCAGGCATCGGCGATCTCATCCTTGACCTTCGTGGAGGGATCGAGGCCGAAGTCCTTGGGTGACTGGTGCGAACGCTCCCCCCGCTCGATGGCATCGAGGATGTCAGCGGAAAGGATGGAGCCTTCGAGGCGGATGGAAGGGTGCATGTGACTTAATGAGAAGTGGTGAGTGATCAGTGAGCATTGATCAGGGGGAGAAGTTGATTGGTAATCCACTCATGGGCCTCGTGTGGATCGTAGGCAACACCAGGTCGGAGAAGTGGTGGGGTGTCGGATAGAAAGCCGGGGTGCTTCATTTTGGTGGCGAGGTTGTTGGCGAATTCCGTTGCGGAAACGGTGTGATTTTCCGCAGACATGTAATACTGAAAGGCCGCAACTACGGCGGGTGGTTCTATTAGGCCGGCAAGGTGTGCTTGCCAGAGATCGAAGAGGTCACGCCCCTTGCGACGTTGGTAGAGGGCTCGGAGTTTGGTGCCGAGTAGTTCTGTGGTGGAGTAGATGGGCAATGTTGCCTGACCAGAGAACCAACGAGAATCAATAGCGAATTGCGTTTGCTGGATGGGGTAGAGGCTGATGTGTTCGCGGGTGTTGATTTCGATTTTCAAACGCAACCGGATGACGGGGGGGAGCTCGGATTCAAAGCGATAGGTCAGGGTGGCTCCACGTGAACTGATGTCGCTTCTTGGCTCACCTAGCCATGGATTCAGTCGTGCGCGGAGAAGATCGAGGGTATTGCCGATGGGTTCCTCGCGCAGTTGGACAAAATCGAGATCCTCCGAGTAGCGGGCGGCGGGTTGGAGGACGATTTTGTGCAGAGCTGTGCCGCCCCGGAAGAGCAGGCGTTTGCGCAGCTCAGGATCCGAGTAGATTTCCACCAAACCCCGCGAAAGCACGAGGTCCTGCTCCACTTGTGCAGGTGAAGTCCAGGGACATTGTTGAGACCACTCGGTGATGAAGGCGGGAGAAATCATAAATCGGATTGAGGGATGGAATTTTCCAGAATGCGCCAGCGATTGCCTGAAATGGGACCGACTCGTGGCGCAGTGGGATCGAGGACGGCTCTGGGCAGTGATTTCGCATCGGGCAGTGCTGTATGCATGGCATCGGCGAGATCGGTCTGGCCGATGTGATCGAGCAGCCAACCCAGTCGTTGCGCCTGTGCCAATTCCCCTTCCCTCGCAGCGGTGAATGCCAGTTTTTTGGGCACCATCGATTCGGCAAGTTCTGTCAAGATCGTGACAACTGCATCCAGGCCGCCGATGTGGCGTGAGTAGCGCACTAAATCGAGAGCCGTGGCCTCGGGGCTGGAGACCGGGAGCATGCCAGAGTGCCCCTTGAGTGAGGCAAGGTCGGTGGTGTGGAAATCCTGTTTCTTGAAGAAGCGTATGGAAAGTCCATTAGCGTCGATGGGACGTTCTTGACGGGGCGTGATGATCTGGAGTTGCTGCACCTGTTGGTGGGCAGCGCCATGCATGGCTGCTGCACTGAGCAATCCAATGTAATAGGGCAAATCCAGAAAACGCATGAGATCATCCAGAAACCAATCCGACGGCGGCAGTCCCTGGCGGGTGAACTCCACTGGAATGATGACGTGAAAGCCCTTACGAAGGCGCTGTACGCGACCTTTAGCGGCGAGCCGTTTCAGGGACTTACCCACGGCAGCGGAAGAAACAGGCAATGCCTCTTCGACCTTCGAGCGATCAAAGCCGTATCGGCCCTGTCGCTGGAGGTCGTCTAAGAAATCGGAAACGCGTTTCTCGTCATTCATTGCGTGCTATTGTATGCAAAAAAGGACGGAATGTGTCCATTTTTTAATTTTTCCGCACATGGAGGGTGCTTGGTTTTGAGAAGGTGGAGAGCTGATCGCGGGAGTGAGGGATTTCATGGAATCAATCGTTGTTATTGCTTGGCATCAACACATACAGACCCAGAACATCCATCGGCAGCACAGGGTAGACAACACCGAAGCGCTTTTTCTCCACAAGAGCGCAGAAGCGTTCGTGAGCTTCCACCAGGTGCTGAGAGCGTTCTTCCGCCAGAGCGTCAAAGGCGGGACGCAGTTGATTGATGGTGGCGACATTTTCTTCGATGAGTCTTTTGCAGCGCTCGGGAGACAAGTCACCGTTGGGCTTCGCGTGTAAGAGCAGTTCAAGCGATTCCTCGCGACTGAGGAAATCTTGATCGGTAGGAGACCCGCGATAACCCCAGAGCAGCATTTCCTCCGCAACCAGCTGATGGCCTGCGCTGCGCTTCTCTTCGATGACGTTGCGGCAGCGGAACATCAGCAGCGTGGTAGGCTTCTGAACCGCACTCGTTCGGAGCACGGACGCCCGGGCTGCGCGGAAGCGATTCCGCTCAATGCTGTGAGCAAGAACCATTTGGCAGAGCAGTTCGACGAGAGGATGATTCCTACCAAGGTAGATGTGGTCCACAGGAGTCGGGGATTCAAAGGATACCTTGACGGTGCTTTTACCGGGCAACAATGCTTTGGCGCTGGCGGGGAGATTGGCCGTGTAGAGAAGATAACCGGATTTCTCCTGATCGATCTGGACACCGAAGAGTGTTTTGAGCGAATTGGTGACAAATGATTCCACCGCTTCCGGCGAGCCGATGGCATCGTCATTCTCGCGAAGATCTTTTTCGATCTCCCCTGCTTTGATCGCCTCCTGTGCGAAAATCGAGCGGCGACGGCTTTCGAGATCGGCTGCCTTGCGATACTGGTCGGTCACTTCGAGGTCGATCTTTCGAGCTTCATTGAACTCATCGAAATTGAACTCGATCTGATTCGTGTTGGAACGTCTGCTGTTGATCTTGCGATCTGGATTGAGCAACAGCGACTGGGTGATGGTATCGATGATGCTTTTGCTGTCTTCCGGGAAAGGGACGTTAATGCCGGTGGCGCGTTTGATTTCACGAACTTTGCGGAGAATCACATCGAGCACTACGCCATCGACCGCACTGTCCTTGGAGAAAAGAAGGTAGGCCTTAACCTCCTTGGCGCGTTGGCCGAAGCGATCGACGCGACCTTCCCGTTGTTCGAGACGGTTCGGATTCCATGGGAGATCATAGTGAAGCACGGCTGTGAAATGCTCGTGGAGGTTGATGCCCTCCGACAGGCAGTCCGTGGCGATCAGAACGCGCTGGGGATGGCTTTCCATGGCCTGAATTCGCTCACGGCGGATTTCATCAGGATCTTCGGAAGTGACGACTTCCATCGACGCCTTAGGGTATTTTTTCGCGAGTAATGGGGCGAGCTGCTCACCCAAGTAGAGGGCAGTCTGAATGTAACGACAGAAGATCACGGGATTGAATCCAGCCTGGAGCCAATCGTCCACAATCATTCGAGCAGCCTCCAGTTTGTGATCGAGCTTGGGGCCGACGAGGGCTGCCAGCTCTTTTTCAAACTCACGCATGCGGCGTTGTTGTGACTCTGACCAGCCTGTTGATTCCACGACTTCCACGGGAGCGAGGTCGGACTCATGCCCTTCGGGGTGGTCATGGATGGGACTCGCATGATCGTCGGTATCCTCCGTCAAATCATCTCCCAGCTTCGAGCGTCGCGCTCGAAGCATCGCTACACCGGCTGCTGGGCTGGACATGACACCACGCAACAGACCCAGAGCTGTCCAGTAATGGACTCTTTTCTGCCGACTGGGAGACGTATCGCCCGTGACAAGATTCCGGGCGAAGTCGAGCACCTTGTCGAAGAAATCGATGTAGGGCTTCGACAAATCGTAGTCGAATTCCCCCGAGTCGCGCGTGGGAAATGGCGTTTCCTCGTTCATCCATTTTTCGACATCCTGACGGCGGCGTTGAATGAAATGGCGGGCAAGGCGCTGCCTATCCGATTGTTGTGCTGTGGCTACATCGAGGAATTCAAATGTCGGATCAAGCAAGCCGAGCAAGGAACCGAACTCCTCGGGCTTTCCACTGTGAGGAGTTGCTGACAGCATGATCAGATGCTGGCCTGCCTTGGCGGAAATGTCCTTGATGAGAGCGTGACGCTGCTGTTGGGAAGCCGCTGCACCTTGTGGGCGGGCGCAGGTATGCACTTCGTCCACGATGACCATTTCCGGGCATTCGTTGATGAATGTGGCACGGCGTGAGTCTTGTTTGATGTAGTCAATGGAGAGGACCTGAAACGGATAAAACTGATAGACTGAGGTATCGCCCTGAATTTCACGATCGAGACGGGCTTGGGTATTCGAGCGGATTACCACGGCCTCGACACCGATCTTGTCGCGTATTTCCTGCTGCCATTGGTCACAGAGATGCGGCAGGCAGATGACGGCAAAACGGCGTATCTTGCGACGATCAAGCAACTCTCGCACAATGAGAAGCGCCTCAATCGTTTTTCCCACGCCGACGTCATCGGCAATCAGAAGGCGCACCGTTTCTTGGCGCAGTGCCATGACCAATGGCACCATCTGATAGCTACGTGGACGAAAGGATATGCGGGCCAAAGCGCGAAACGGGCCTGCGCCACTGCGAAAGGCCAGTCGCGCAGCGTCGTGAAGCAATCTTGCGCGCGCAAAATCACCCAAATCGTCTGCTGTGGGTCTGGGAAATTCCGCTTCTTGCGGCGTGTCAGCGCCATGAGCGAGGGGAAGATAAATCGCCGTCGACTCTTCATCGGATCCGCCGAGAGGCTTGATCATGAGCAAGTCCTGATCATCAGAGGGCTGCACGACCCAGTCGCGTTCACGAATCCGAACCAGTGTGCCAGGTTGCCTGTGGAGAGATTTGGTCATAGTAGTTTAGCGCACTTTTTTGAAAATGTCAGGATAGCGTGCGACCAGTTGTGCAAGGTCGTCGCGGTAGTAGTATACGATAACTTCGTCGCCACGATTTCGAATGACATCACGTTTCACGTTATCTTCATCCGCAACCACCGGAGTGTCATGCGGGGATCCATCACAGAAGACCCATGTGTCAGGTTCGTAGAAAAAATCCGGCCTCGCATACACACCGGGGACGCTTTTTTGCGCGGCATCAGGGAGACGCAGCCCTTCTTTGTAGAGGTATTTGAGGAACGTCTCTTCTGTCGAAGAATTCGGGTCTTTTTCTCTCATCAACTGCTGGAATTGCTCATCGTAGGAAAGTCCCGTTTGTGAAGTTCTTACCTCAATCGAACAGACAGCCATTTTTTCGAGCGCATCCTTGATCGAGAAGCGATTGAGAATCAGATGGTGCGGTTGGTTGTAGTAGCTGAGCAAATCATCGTAGGTGGCACGCTCTGTTTGCGTCGCGTCATCAAATCGGCAAATGCGGATAGCTTCCGCAACAACACGCTGGAAGGCATCCTTATCATTGGCGAGTTCCGAGAGCACACCAAGGCTACCCTCACTTGCTTCGTAAAGAAAAAGGTTCGGCGTATCTGCGCCGCCCATGGTCTGAGCGCCCAATTCCGAGGATTCGATTTGGAAAATGTTTTCGATGGCACGCTTCAAGGCATACATCAGGGACAACACCCCCTCTCGTGTCAGCCCCAAGCTAACGACAGGCTCGATGTAAAGAGCGTCAGCTGTGGTGTGCGTCTGAATCATCACGGACCGAATCTCCTCTTTGGACTTCGCCTCTTCGCTGCTGGCTCCTTTCCAGAATCCGGTATTCATCCCGAGAGGAAAGCCTTCATCTTTGCGGCCCCTATCGCGACGGTTGAGCTGAACTAGGCGAGCTGCGGGAATAAACGCTAGGTTGAGCAGGTTGTCACTACCTGAACGAACCACCGCGCGTTGCACGCGCGACATGTCACCATCGGGAACAGAGAAGTAAGTGTCGATCTCAAAACCCAGTCGGCGGCGTTCCTCTTCCTCACAGGTAATGTATTCGCGATGCTCTGCTTTGCATTCAGTGAGGGGCAGCACATCCACGAAATCTTCGCGATTTTTGGACTCGGTGAGATCCACACCGGTGAACGGGCAACAATTCCTTGTACTTTCGGTATCGGATAACCAGTAACCAGAAGTTGTGCAAACACGCACTGTGCGCAGTTGTGTCGCGATTTCCGGCTGAATGATCTGGTTGATGCGGTATTTCGCGCCATTGTGATAGACGATATTGCCTGGACCGAATTCACGCATGCCAATCAATCGGGGTCGCGAGATGTATTCCCCACCATCGCCCTCCGTGACAAACACACGCACTGGCAGACGTGTGAAATTGTATCCTGGCAAAAATCCCTCAGAGGCCAAATAACGATAGACATAGAATTCTGTCATTTCGGTGCTGCCTCCTGAGCTTTCATTTTTGAGTAGCTTTAGCTGAATGGAAGCTTGATCCTGAAGTCGTTTCTGCTGGCGGTATTCATCACTGCCGAAAATCAAAAGCCCGCTCTCGATGCTTTGAGAAGCCTTACTGAGTGAAGCGCGCGCCTCACGGTATAGAGTGCGCCAGCGGTTGAGCGCTTGGTCGAGAGTGTCAGGTAATGCCGTAATTTGTTTGTCTAGCCAATCAGGGGTGAACCAGCGCAATAATTCCAACTGTGCGTAAAGATCTCCCAATACCTTGCGGAAGTGATTGCTAATGCGATGACGTGTGGCGTCGTCCAGTGTCAAACGAGCGCGAACTTCAGGGCGCAACTGAAGCGCGGGATGATCAATTTCCAGAATATCTGTGACGGAATCATGGAGTTGGGGTAAGCCGACTTCTGACAAGACAAACGCATTCAGGTGGGACTCCACCAATTCACGATTGGCTAGATCGAGACGGGGTGGCTCGACTGATCCCGAGACGAGCTTTTCTCGATTTTGAAAATAATGCCGATCGTGCGGGGAATAGGAAGAGCAATACGTGAATACGAGAGCAGCTTGGCCACTGCGCCCGGCACGTCCGCTGCGCTGAGCGTAGTTGGCGGGATTGGGCGGAGCATTGCGCATGTGAACGATGCTGAGGCTGGAAATGTCGATACCCAATTCCATTGTAGGCGAGCAGAATAGAGCGCTGATCGATTCAGAGCGAATTTTGGCTTCGTCGGAAGTTCCATCTTCTTTTTTCCACTCAGCTCGAAATTCAGTTTCTCTCTCAATACGAGGATCATTTTTCAACTGCCCTGTGTGATCCGCACCCCGAAGATTCTTGAGCGAGGAAAAATCCGTGAGATAGAGGTTCTGGAAGAAATGATTCGGTTTTTCGTTATAGTCTCGGTAGCTACGCAGTTTGACCACATCCCTACGCGCGTTTTGCAGATCTCCTGCAGACCACAGGATTTTATCGAGCTTAAGTTGATAAACCAACACCTCTTCGTTGGTTTCAGATCGGGCCTTACGTGTCGCCAGATAGTCGGCGTCACAGAGAGCTTTGAGCAATGACGACAAGAATTCTTCGTAATCACCTTTGCTCAATTTGGCGTCTCCAAACTCTTCGCGGATGAAGTGCTTAATGTATTTCCCGAATGCACTGGTGAGTGCAAGAGAACCGCTACGCTGCTCCCGACGATTCAGCTTGCATGTCCGTAGGACTGTTGGGCGAAAAACCTCAGGCCCCTCGAAGGTCCAAGGATTCCGCAGCTTGTCGGTGAATTCCTTTTGCGCTTCGGCTAACTGAGATGGTTCAAGCAATGTTGAGCTATGAATCGCGTATTCGAGACGGAAATAATCGAGCACATTGGACAAAAACGAAGCGCGCTTTCCAGGTGAGAGATCTCTCACGTAGGGAACATTTGCCCACCCTGATTCGTGAGCAGAAGTTTCCTGAAGCATCTTGTAGTCAATCCTCAACAGAGCGCATTTTTCAAGATTGGGAAGCACCACTCGCCAGCCGCGGCGCAAGTCATGAATGGCTTGATACGTGAGATAACGGCAGAAAGATTGTTCATACTCGTTGCGCACTGTGGGAAAGGGATCATTTGTGGACGCTTGCGCGTAACTAGCAAAGTCCAATTTCAACTCGCGAAACACTGCCTCGCCGATCTGCATGTAATTTAGTGCTTTTCCGGGAGCGGAGGCCAATGCTCGTGCAATAGCCGCACGCACACGGACGACGCGGATGAAATCATTAAAGTGTCCGGATTGCAGCGCAGCATCTTGGCGATTATCCGTAAAGCTGAGGAGTTTCTGATCTTTGAGCGGAAATTCACTGGCCGCCATTTCACGAAGAACCAAGAACGATGTAATCGTAGTCGAGGTGCTTCGCCCCTCATTCCCGAGTGTTGTGAGCTTTGTTCGCTCGTTCGTGTTGCTATCAAAAAATAAGCCTGCTGTCGGATCGAAAAGCAAACCTTTGGGGGCTGAAGGCATGAACCATCCGCTAAGTGGTAAGGAGGATTTGGTGAAATCTACTCTGCCTTCCTCATCATAGGTAACTGCCTTGGGCATGCGGTCGGAAAAATCTTTTTTGACCTTTTTATCATCAAGGTTTTGGATCCAAGAAGACGGCAGATTTTCCAAATCCTCATCGGGATTCCATATTTCCAATCCGCCAGGAATGATATAACCAGCCACTAAGTCGCTGGATAAGGGTTCCTGGTTATTAAAATCTCTGGGTAAGAGAAGAGCCTTTTTTGTGTCGTAGAAGACACAGATAAAGGTTTTTCCTGATGCTCGGCTGAAAACATGCGGAAAGATAAATCGCTCGCCGGTCTGATCCGAATGATGAATGCCGGGCTCAAGGGTGATGAATCTTTCCCCTTGATTGCCGAGAGTCGCATAAACAGAGCCTGTTTGAGCCAAAAACTGGTGAAGACGAAACGGTAGTACTGTGTAGCGTTGACCCGAATTCGTGAGATCAAGATTAATTTTGCTGATCCAGAGAAGAAGATCGCGCAGGTGACTTGCGCAAAGCTCAACAGACTCACCGCTATCCACGGAGAGCAGATGGGCGATATGAGCCAGTGGAACTGGCATACCGCGCTTGAGCCTTACACCGGACTCGCAATCGATCCCCAGGGCGATTTTTCCTTCAAGCCAGAGTGCTGTGGGAAAATGCTGCAAGTCTGCTAAGCTAGCGGCTGAGGGTAGCGGCGAGCGAATGGACGATGATAACAATTCTGCGTGAGGGGTTTTTTCAGATCCCGGTATCGATCTGGTAAGTGTTTCGCCAATGATTTGATCAATGGTGAAAGGTTCGCCAAAGATCTGTTCCGCGACTTTTGCCACACCGAGGCGCTGCTCTGCATATGTGCCTGAAGAAACCATCGTAGCTGAGGTTCCGATCATCGTGATCGAGGAGTTGCAGCAGCCACGAATGCGTCGTATGAGCATCCCTACATCAGCGCCTTGACGACCTCGATACGTATGAAGCTCGTCAAATACCAAGAACTTTAAGGAATCGTAAATCGAGTTCCGAATCTGCTCTTCTCCGTGCCTCGTCAAAAGCAACTCCAGCATCATGTAATTGGTTAACAAGATGTCGGGAGGGTTAGTCAGAATTTGTTTTCTGGCCTCGGATTTCGTCTGACCAGTGTATGCGGCATAACTAAGGGGGAAAGGTTCCCCTGTTGTGGACTCGTAAGTATGTGCCAGTTTGTTCAATTCCTCGGACTGGGAATTGATCAGGGCATTCATCGGATAAACAAGAATCGCCTGAACTCCTTTTCCAGGGCCTGAGCGGAACAGGTGATTGAATATGGAACCGAGATAAGTCAGCGATTTCCCCGACCCTGTTCCCGAGGTCACAACAAAGCTGCGAGGCTGAGCACCGAGGCGCATCGCTTCAATTTGATGAGAATAGAGGGAATAACCTTGGAAAACTCGACCTACTTCTTCGTGCAGCGTGCCGTCCTTCACTAAAGAATCGACCGATCCATTTTTTTCGAAAGAGGGATTAAACTGGATGAGTGGTTCAGGCCAAAGTTTGCGGGTATCCAACGCCGAGTAGACTGCTGCCCTTATGTCTTCGTCGTGGATGTCGATAAAGCTACGGATGTAGTGCTCGTATCCGGAAAGTATTTTAGAGTGTAAAGAAAGAGCATCCATGTTGATATGAAATTAGAGTCAGTGTTTCGTAGGACACCCAAGTTTAGTCTGCGCACAAATAATCATGCGGTCAAGCTCGCAGAGAGAAACCGCCCAAGCTGCTGACAGAAATAGCAAAAAGATCAGATGTTAGGAGTAATAATTGGGGGTTTACACAAAGACTTAGGTATTGATTCATTCGGGGAAATCACTATCAAATGATTCGTTTTTTTGCAAGCGTATTTCGAATTTTGTCAGCAAATAAGAAACCGGCTAGGAACAATGGTATAGACACTCCACCGGCGGCGGCGCATCGAAAGTCAGCTTGAATTAGAGAAACACATCCCGGGTGCGGTGGTAGATCGCTATTGCTCTCGTGTCGAGACCTTCCATCATGGTGTAGAGTGCGACGGTTTTGTTGCAGTCGGGCGCAAGATCAGGCCGCTCCCCTTAGAGATTCGAGGTAATCGAACTGGCGTTGATGCTTGGAAAATATACACTCGTCATGTGCATCGTTCGCGTTATGGGTATTCGGACTAAGGGAACTATCTTAGCGCGATGACATGATGATTTTTTGTTCGATAGAAAAACGATGCAATAGCAACAAAAACGTCGCAACCCCATGCCGTATTGGCTCGTTACGGCGATGGGACTCGGGGTTTTTTGGCAAAGCTCTCTGGGAGCGTAAGATCTGTTTATTTTTCGATGACCTCGTAGATTGGGCCGCTGTGGTCGACGAGGTAGAGGCTGCCATCGGTGCCTTCACCGAAGCTGGGGATGAGACGAATTTTCCC
>RDYF01000174.1 GCA_004293285.1 Verrucomicrobiota bacterium
AGGGATGTAGTAGATGGTTTTTTCGGCGCGATCAAAATAGAATTCGCCGGGTTCATCGAGCAGCTCAAAGGCGTTGTGAATGATTTGTTCACTGTCGAGTGTCAAGCCTGCCGTCCAGCCGATTTGTTGGGCGATGGCACCGTAAGGCTGTTGGAGTTTGAAAACCAGCTTGTCGCCCTCCATCGAGATGTCGCGGACGCCGACAAAGTTTTTATTCCAGGTCGTTTGATTTTCGATTTCCACATCCGAAACATTGTGCGTGATGCGCGGGAGGTCGCTGGCGTTGTAGAGGATGCCATCGGCCGTTTGGCCACTTTGCCAAGCCCAGGGAGCTTGACCCGCGGTGATGGTGAAAGTCCCCCATCCGCCTTGAGCACGAATTTTTTTCCCGCTATTCGCCATGAACGCTCGGGCCGAGCCGATGTAGAGCGCGCGGAGTTTTTCCTGTCGATGAAGCGGAGCCTTCCAAATGCCCTTTTGCCAAGGCTTCCATCCTGTCACAGGCACGCCGCCAGTGAACACCGGAGTTTCGCCTTTCGCCGCGCGGTAGATCACGCGGTGCATGCCGCGACCGGAATCTTCGGGGCCAAAGTGAATGGCTTTTCGCACTGGGTATTCCCCGCCACGAATCGTGACGATGATATCGCCTTGCATCCCAGGCAACAACGGACGCACGGCATCGCGTGCTTTTTCCAAGCTCCGAAAAGGCTTTGCTGCAGTGCCGGGATTGGTGTCCGAGCCGTGACAAGCCACAAAAAATTCGCGAGGAGCATGAGGCCTTGTTTCGGCGCCGTAGGCCATGCATGCACATGCGGCGAAAAGGAAAATGCGTGAAATGGGATTTGGGAGCATAGTGAGCAATGGGGCTGTCTTTCAAGACTAGTCGAATCAACTCCACAACTCAATGACACTCCTTGCATTTTAGGCGACAATTTGTGCAAGCGATGAAAAGCCAAAAATCATGGCAGCGCGATCGCTTGCGTCTTTGGCGAGATCAACCTAGAGATCGGAGAGTGAAGCGCAAACGCATTTTGATTGTCGTAGGATTTTTCAACCCGAGCATCTTGTCGGGCTTCACCAGATATGCGCGAGAAGCCGACTGGGTGGTCAATGTGATATCCGTTTTTCATCAAGCAGTGCCCGGAAATTGGGAAGCGGATGGGATGTTGACGACCAATGTTTTCCGTCAGGATCTCGCGAAGTTCATTCGCAAGTATGCCCAAAAAATTCCTACGGTCTTGCACGGCTGCGATGACATGAAGCTAGGTGTATCCAACGTAGAGTGTGATGAGCACGAAGTGGGGAAAATGGCGGCACACCATTTGATCGATCAAGAGCATCGCCACTTCGCTTTTTTTCGCTACTCGAACAACATTCATGCCATGAAAAGGCGTGCTGGATTTCAAGAATGCTTGAAAGAGTTCGGGCACGACTGCATCGATCTCGAGATGATTTCGGAACACGGTGAAGGAATTGAAAAATGGTTCAAGGGCAAGTTGTCGCGTTTGCCCAAGCCTTTAGGACTTTTTGCTGAAGACGATTTATTGGCGGCGCAAGCGATCGAGGCGGCGATGGATGCGGGTTGGAAAGTGCCCGAAGAACTGGCGGTAGTGGGATGCGGCAATATGGAAATGGTTTGCGAGTTGGGGTCTGTGCCGATTACCAGCATCAGCTGTCCGATCGAAGAGCAAGCCTATCAGGCCGCAGCGCTATTGGATGCGCGCATGAGAGCGAAAAAAAATCCGCCGCAACAATTGGTGTTGTCGCCGATTCATTTGATTGCTCGCGAAAGCACCAATGCGGTGGCAGCGCACTTGGCGCTTGTGAAGCGGGCCTTGGCTTGCATGAAAGAGCGATTGGGAGAAGTCAGTCTCGATGCGCAAAAAGTTGCAGAGCAATGTGGGGTGTCGATACGTTTGCTCTATCGGGAATTCGACAAAGACATGCGCAGTACTCCGATGGAGTGCTTGTTAAAAATGAGATTGCGTCATGCCAAAGAATTGCTCGCGAAGACTGACAAAAAAATCGAAGAAGTCGCAGAGATTTGCGGCTTTGGCACTCTTCGGTCATTCCAGCGAGCATTTCAGAGAAAGCAGGGGATGTCCGCAACACATTGGCGACGTGAGCGGACAGCAAGTGGTGGGCTTTAGGGCATGGGGTGCGTGATGCGATGCACTCCGGGACTGAGTTTCGTTGCGGGTTTTCCTGGCAGCAGCAAGGTTGCACTGGTGTTCGGCGGCACGATGGCCGCGAGCTGTAGCTTGCCTTGCTGGAGTATCCATGAACTCGATGCCGTACCGTAAGGGGTCATGAGCTCCGCTTTGGCCGAAGTCAGAGGACCGCCCGGTGCCGGCTGAATGAAGAAATGCTTGTAACCCGGTTGCTCGGGGTCGGGGGCGAGTCCTGCAATGCGTTCGTGCATCCATTGACCAATCGCGCCGTAGGCATAGTGGTTGAAGGAGTTCATGCTCGCATCACCAAAGCCATTCTCGTGACTGTAGCTATTCCAGCGCTCCCACATGGTCGTAGCACCTTGATGGATGGAATAGAACCAAGATGGATAGGTGTCTTTGAACAAAACCTGATAGGCGACATCGGTGCGACCGAAGCGATCGAGCACGGGAGCGAGCAGAGGCGTGCCGAGGAAGCCTGTGCGTAAATGGCCATCGGCTTGACCGACCATGCGTACAAGGTGCTCCGACGCCGGTTGACGCATGGCTTCGGGCAGCAAGTCGAAGCCCAAAGCCAGCAGGTAACCCGTTTGCGATTCGTTGGCGATGGTCAGTTTGCCCTGAGCATCGAAATACTTCGCGACAAAGGCGGATTTGATGGCGTTGAAAAGATTCGTCAAACGATCGGCCTCTTCGGTTTTGCCGAGTCGACGTGCAGCGCGGGCGGTGAAGTCTGTCGAGCGAGCAAAGTAGGCTGTGCCGATCAGGTCGCGCGGCGTATCGCCTTGGATGTTGCCTGAGGAAGGATTGGGC
>RDYF01000060.1 GCA_004293285.1 Verrucomicrobiota bacterium
TGGGCATCGGATGTGAAAGTTGCCAACGAATCGCGATCGGACGATTGCCGGTGGCATCGAGGAACTTGCCTTCGCCGATAAAGAGAAAGGGCGAAGTGACGCCATTCGCGGCTTGTTTTCGAATCCGAGTAAAAAACAAAATGCGGTAACCTAAGGCCTCATGGTTGGCGTAAATTTTACCAATCTTACTGGCTTGTGTCGTATTCGCCTGACTCTCCCAATGCAACAAATCAGGTGCGGTGGGGTAGTCGCGATACATGGTGCTTTCCGAAAACTGTTTCTCATTTTTTTCAAATGTCACCAAATGAACGATGACCTTTTGCTCTTCGAAATGAATCACGCCCACACCAGTCGACCCTCTGCCGTTGAAAGCATCTGCCCCAAAAATGGCATTGATTTCTTTACTCGAGTAAACGCCATGGAGTTCCAGTGTTTCTGGTAATTTCGAAATCGTCTTCGAATGCGTGGGCGATTGGCTTTGGGCAAACTCCACGACCTCAGCCAAATCGCTCATCACCGAGTGATTGCGAGAAAGACGTTGGTAGGCTTCTCCTAGATGACTTGCGCCAATCTCGCTCGCATTACGATTCCACAAAATTTGATACGCAGGCTTGGCAAATGGCTCAGCTACTAACGATGGCAACACTTCATCCGATGCTGTAGCAAATCTCGCCAACCAATGCAGATACTGCGGTGCACGTTGCAAAGCAATTCTTGCCAAGGCGAGGTGCAATTTGAATTCGACCAGATCAGGATCACTTGCGAGCTGCTCGTTTCTGGCCCATGCCTTCCACTGCGACCAACTCCGCTTGCACAGCAACTCCATCGGATCCTCTTGAGTCATTTCGATGAACTCACGGAACGACGGCAACTGATCAGCAGGCCATTGAGAAAAAGCATCGCGAACACGGAATTCGAGATTCTGATAGGTGCGCTTGATGCTGGTGAGAATGGTTTCTTTTGCCTGTCGCTCCATGACAATGGCGCATCCACTCGGCAGATGCGGAAAACCACTTTCTACTTCATCGATCAAGCGATTTCTCTTTCCGGGAAGCAACGAGGAAAATCTCAGATCGTAGCGAAACTCACGACGACACTGACCGACAAAGTCGAGCACGGTCAGAACTTTATCCTCGCTCGTGCGACGCAATCCACGACCCAGTTGTTGCAGATAGACAATGTGACTTTCCGTCGGACGCAGAAACAGCACGCAATTGATTTCAGGAATGTCCACGCCTTCATTGAAAACATCCACCACAAACAAAACATTGAGTCGTCCCGCTGCAAGATCGGCGCGCAATTGATGGCGCATCGCAGAACTCGTGCGGGATGTCAGTGACTCCGCTGCGATCCCCGCTTGTTGGAAAAAACGCGCCATGAATTCCGCATGTTCTACGCCCACGCAAAATCCCAAGGCTTTGACCGACCTCTGATCAAACTCACCGCTGCCATAAGGATCGGGAAGATATTCACGGAGCTTGTCTAACACCAACTGTGCACGGAGATGATTGGCATTGAGAAGATTTTGGATTTCCCTGTCATCATATCGCCCTCTGCTCCACGACACTTGGGAATAATTCACGGTCGCATCACTGATGGCAAAGTAATGAAACGGGCAAAGCAGTTTGTCCTGCAGCGCATCCGGCAAACGAATTTCCGCAGCCACAGGTCGATCGAAATGTACCGCCACGCTTGAGCCATCGGTTCTCTCAGGTGTCGCCGTAAGTCCTAACAAAATTTTGGGTCGCAGCAAACCGATGATCGCATCGTAGCTTGTTGCCTCAGCATGATGCGCTTCATCGATGACCACATAGTCCCAAGCATCGACACCGTGAACTTCATGAAGTTGTTGTGCCGTGAAAGACTGGATCGAACAAAACACATGATCCATCGAATGCGGTCTCAGACCATCCACGAGCAAGCCACCGAAATTGCCATCTTTGAGGACTTGGCGAAAGCTTCCCAATGCTTGCTCAAGAATCTCCTTGCGATGCGCGATAAAAAGCAACTTCGGGTGACGTCCTAGTTTTTTCGATTCGTTGCGATAATCAAAAGCCGCGATCATCGTCTTCCCCGTGCCTGTTGCCGCGATGATCAGGTTGCGGAAATGCGAGCGAGACTCACGCGCAAAAGCCAGCGCTTCCAGAATTTCTTGCTGAAATGGATGAGGCGCGAGATCAAATACGGTCAGCGGTGTGTAAGCTTGGCCATCAAAGTCATTCCGTTCTTTGCGAATCGCATCGCGGAATCGCTGTGGTTGTTGCGGATCATACAGCTCAAAGGCAGGGTTCTCCCAATAACCAGAAAATTCCGCAGCACAGCGACGGAACAAATGCGGCAACTCCCGTGCGGCACATTTGACCGTCCACTCAAGCCCGCTCGTCATCGCTGCATGCGAAAGGTTCGCAGAGCCGATGTAAGCAGTGGATAAGCCGGATTCCCGATAGAAAAAATACGCTTTCGCATGCAACCGCGCCGCATGGGTATCGTAATTGATACGAACTTCTGTATTGGGTAATGAGGCAATTTCCTCCACCACCGCAGGATCAGAAGCACCGAGGTAGCTTGTCGTGATCAGGCGCAATTTTCCACCGCGTGCGGTGAATTGCTGTAAGGTGTCGCGCATCAGACGCATGCCACCACTCTTCACGAAGGAGACCAGCATATCGCAGCGATCCGCTGTCGCGAGCTCTAACTCAATCTCCTTGCCCAATTGCGGCAAGCCCGGTGCACCGGTGAGGAGCGATGAGGAAGAAAGATGCGTCTGTGGCCGTGGTGACCGCTCTTGCTTGTCTCCGCAGATTTCCTCCAGAAGATCGACTTCACCATCTAACTTGATTTTTTCATGAAGCAAATACGCCAAGTCTTCGCTTTGCTGTGAAACAAGCTCTAGCACCGCGTTCGTGAGCGCAATCTGACGAGGCGCATCATTGTTCCCCAAGCTAC
>RDYF01000094.1 GCA_004293285.1 Verrucomicrobiota bacterium
ATTCCGAACTTAAAAAACTGCTACCGCCCGCAGAGCAATTACAGCACATATGAACAGCAATATCGCCGCTAAAAAATGTTAGAAAAACATAGTTGCTGATCCCTGAGGCACTCGCATGGCTGGATGGCATTTTCCCCTATCTCCGCAATTCTTGCACGATCGATCAAGTCCGCGGCTACGAAGGAGCCTCCACCGCCCGCTATTTTGCCACCTGGGCTACCCTTTTGCCCAAACAATTCCCCTTCGAGCGACGATCCTCGCGCCCTCCACTCAATCCCGTGAACAGCGTCATTTCTTTTGCATCTACCATCCTTAGCAATGAAATGACCGCCTTCCTTCACGCCCACGGTCTTGATCCCGCACTCGGCGTTCTCCACCAGACAGAAAACGGACGATGGTCGCTGGCTCTCGATCTCATCGAGCCCTTCCGCCCCGCCTTTGTTGAGGCTCTGACTCTTGACCTCTTCTCACACGCCATTCTGAATCATTCCGATTTCTCTCAACGTCAGGGTGGCATCTACCTCGATGAATCAGGACGCCGCAAGTTCTTCTACCACTATGAAAAGCGCATGGAGCGGCAATTCCTGAGCGAGGCCCTCGGCCACCGCACGACGCTACGCCAACAACTAGAA
The DNA here is from genome assembly GCA_004293285.1 of Verrucomicrobiota bacterium. Lineage (GTDB taxonomy): Bacteria > Verrucomicrobiota > Verrucomicrobiia > Verrucomicrobiales > Akkermansiaceae > UBA956. Next base: position 633 of record RDYF01000094.1, read on the forward strand.
AATCAAGCTCTTCTCTACAAAGCGCAGCTTCCCCTCTCTACCCACGAGACCTTCTCCCCCTTTCTCATCAACTAGCTTCCCACATCGTCAGACACTCATCTCCACCACCTGTGACCAGTGACCAAAATACCAATTTCTCGCCAGATCCTTGGTGGTTTGAAGCTTTTCCCATCGCTCCTTATACCTCAAAACAGCCCGGCCAAAAACAAATGCTCGTCCTCATCGGCTACGATATTTCCCACCCCAAACGTCTCAGTAAAGTGGCAAAACTCTGCGAAGACTATGGTCTGCGCGTCCAATACTCTTTTTTCGAATGTCATCTGGATCAAACCAACTTTGATCGTCTGTGGGAGCGGCTCAACGATCTCATCGACCCAGAACAAGACCGCATCGTCGCCTACCAACTCGATCAACTTTCGGCCAAACGCACTCTCACTGCAGGCAATATGGTCTGCGCCGAAAAGGTCATCGTTTACCTGATATGATGGTGCGCATCAACCAATCCCATACTCTGATGCACCTCACCCTCCACAAACTGACACGAGTGTCCTTCTCCCGCATTCACGATCAACGATGTGGCCATCACGTAAACGATCACCTGAGGTTGCGACTCATCAAAGGCCATTTCCCTCGACCCCGCAACCTCGCACTCTGCGTCCGAAATCAGCGTTCTTGCAACGTTTGCTTTCCCAGCGCAAGTATGATGCCAACATTCCAGCCAATTCAACGTGACTCGCAACCTTGACACCCCAGCAACCTTGCGATATCAACATCCCAGAGGGGTGCTATCTCCCCCCTACCAACTGCCGAAAGGCATTGAAGACCTCATGAGTGGCGAGAGACTTTTCCGCTTCACGTTTGGCATCTCCCCCCTACCAACTGCCGAAAGGCATTGAAGACTCAATGATATTCATAACTTAAAAGGCGAAAGTACACAACATCTCCCCCCTACCAACTGCCGAAAGGCATTGAAGACTGTAAGCAGCAGCTGGCGGGCTATCCCTTGTTACAATCTATCTCCCCCCTACCAACTGCCGAAAGGCATTGAAGACTGCGCCTTCATGGCGCGAAACCCCTCCCCAAGGGGTTGAAGATCTCCCCCCTACCAACTGCCGAAAGGCATTGAAGACAAGGTCCACGCATGGTTACTTGAATGCGCAGACGTTATCTCCCCCCTACCAACTGCCGAAAGGCATTGAAGACTAGATAAATCCAAAGTCATCTTGGTTGCGTCAAGGATCATCTCCCCCCTACCAACTGCCGAAAGGCATTGAAGACAGCCTCATCCACATATGAAGACTGCCCGTTGATAAAGTCATCTCCCCCCTACCAACTGCCGAAAGGCATTGAAGACCCTTTACAGCCTTTTCTAGGTCGCTTTGCGCTTTCAGTATCTCCCCCCTACCAACTGCCGAAAGGCATTGAAGACACCCTCGCAGAGTTCGGGATTTCATCCCAATATACTGAATCTCCCCCCTACCAACTGCCGAAAGGCATTGAAGACCAAAGTAACCCGCAAGGGTAACTCATGGCCGATGAGTAATCTCCCCCCTACCAACTGCCGAAAGGCATTGAAGACTGCACCCTCGGGCTTGGACCCTCGCAGAGTTCGGGATTTATCTCCCCCCTACCAACTGCCGAAAGGCATTGAAGACAGCGAGCTTGCGCTTGGCCTTGTATTCTGAGACAGATCTCCCCCCTACCAACTGCCGAAAGGCATTGAAGACTTGTCATTGTCTATGCACCCTCGGGCTTGGACCCTATCTCCCCCCTACCAACTGCCGAAAGGCATTGAAGACCAAACATCACGCCCCACGCTTTGACGGGCGACTCAATCGATCTCCCCCCTACCAACTGCCGAAAGGCATTGAAGACCAAGTCGGCTCATGCAACCCGCTTGCTGGGTGGTTTGATCTCCCCCCTACCAACTGCCGAAAGGCATTGAAGACCAATTGTTTTTCATATGGTGTGGTGATAGTTTACGGTGATCTCCCCCCTACCAACTGCCGAAAGGCATTGAAGACTTGGCGATTTCGATGTCAATCTCTTCGATGGCAATTCGTAATCTCCCCCCTACCAACTGCCGAAAGGCATTGAAGACAACTTGCTTTCCACATGCGCTGTCTCACCATGATTGATGATCTCCCCCCTACCAACTGCCGAAAGGCATTGAAGACTTGCCAGCAATCAGAACATTTTCACTTGCTTGCTCATATCTCCCCCCTACCAACTGCCGAAAGGCATTGAAGACGCAAGCAACAAGAAACACTAAGATTTCAAAGATCAATATCTCCCCCCTACCAACTGCCGAAAGGCATTGAAGACGTATTGTGGTTTGATGCCCTTCTTGAGGTCACTGAGATCTCCCCCCTACCAACTGCCGAAAGGCATTGAAGACGTGCCACTTCACTAACACGGTCGTATCGTGGTGGGATCTCCCCCCTACCAACTGCCGAAAGGCATTGAAGACGCCGGTGTCGGCTCGATGGGATTTTCCCGGCGGTGATCTCCCCCCTACCAACTGCCGAAAGGCATTGAAGACCGCGGGGGAGTCTTAGGCTTCGATGATTTCAGCCGAGATCTCCCCCCTACCAACTGCCGAAAGGCATTGAAGACCACATACTCGCCGCAGAAGTGGAAACGCCATGGGAAAATCTCCCCCCTACCAACTGCCGAAAGGCATTGAAGACCAACGCAGCGCAGGAGCGATACAAGCAAGGCACGCAGACATCTCCCCCCTACCAACTGCCGAAAGGCATTGAAGACGCAGCTCTTGTGATGCAAGCCTTCGCAGGATGTTTGCAATCTCCCCCCTACCAACTGCCGAAAGGCATTGAAGACTTAAAGTAGCGGACTGGGATTTGTCCATGTTCAAGTAATCTCCCCCCTACAAACTGCCGAAAGGCATTGAAGACACGATAGCACGCTTAAAACGTGCAAGCGTATTGTCAAAATCTCCCCCCTACAAACTGCCGAAAGGCATTGAAGACTCAAGCTGCCGATGAAATGGTGCAGCACAGTGCGCTGTTATCTCCCCCCTACAAACTGCCGAAAGGCATTGAAGACTATGGGATTCCGTTCTGGTTTGTGTGAGTGGTGATTGCATCTCCCCCCTACAAACTGCCGAAAGGCATTGAAGACCGGTCGTGAACGAGTAGATCGTTTGGCCGTCGTCGTTATCTCCCCCCTACAAACTGCCGAAAGGCATTGAAGACGCGGTCTGCCAGCGCAGGGGGAAATTAGAAACGGTCAGCATCTCCCCCCTACCAACTGCCGAAAGGCATTGAAGACCACAGCGGCTGGAGGTTGGTGTGGTGGTTGGTCGTCTTATCTCCCCCCTACAAACTGCCGAAAGGCATTGAAGACAATGGTTTGCCTGTGTCGGTTCGATGCTCCACCGTCATCTCCCCCCTACAAACTGCCGAAAGGCATTGAAGACAGGGCGACATGCCCCAGCGGTGCGCCTGCTCTGCCACATCTCCCCCCTACAAACTGCCGAAAGGCATTGAAGACTTTTGCGCCATTTTTTGACCCCGCTCTTGTTGCCGATGATCTCCCCCCTACAAACTGCCGAAAGGCATTGAAGACGCAAAGCTCCAGAGGGTATGAGGTAGTTTGGACATGGATCTCCCCCCTACCAACTGCCGAAAGGCATTGAACACGGTCGACTTCACCTCAACAACGGTCATTTGCTCCCACTATCTCCCCCCTACCAACTGCCGAAAGGCATTGAAGACTAGTTTCCATAATCTGACTTATTTGTAAGTTTTAGCGTATCTCCCCCCTACCAACTGCCGAAAGGCATTGAAGACTGCATCGCGTTTAGGTCATTGAGATAGTCGGGCAGATATCTCCCCCCCCAACTCCTGAAAATCATTACAAACTCGGAGACGAGGCCGGCATCCTCAATCGAGTTCTTGTCCATTAGAAGCACGAAACCGCCGTTGTTCGGCCTTGGCTACCTGGATTTTTCTTCCATCGTCGGCTAGGCATTCGATGGCGGGAAAAATGCCCCGCCATCGAAGCTCATCCACTCAGACCTTGATCGCTGCTCCGATCAAATTTCGGCAATCATGACGTGTGTAAAAATCACACACCATACAACTCTTGCGTGAAGGAAAGGATCGCCGTAACCGTCGAAAAATCAGCAACATCTGTGAAATCGGTGGTTCAGTTTCTGCTTTTGGGCTGAAACACGCGAAATCCCTCGACGTCGATGAATTTGCCGCGCTTTTTCACTAGGCACAGCGTATGGCGTCCGGGTGAAAGGCCGGTGATCGATACCAGGGGCGATGCCGCCATCGGTGTGCCGTGGTATTGATTGATCTGTCGCACACTTTGACCATCGACAAAGACCTCGATGGTACCGCGATCAGGCCCTTGCGGCGCGAGGAACTGCACTGCCGTGCCGGTGAAGTTCAGTTGCACAAAATCCTCATTGCGGTCGGTGGTTCGCAGCGATCCATTAGGGCCCGTTTTTTGCCAGTTTCCTCCCGCGGGATTGTAAATGCGGAACATGTCCAGCTGCACATAGGGTCCGCCGACTTTGACACCACGGAGTTCATGCTTGCCGTTAGGGAGTCCGATGAGATCGATCCCGACCACATGCGGGCGGTTGCCGCTGGCACCCATGTTCACGCGCTGAAGCGGTTTGCCATCGAGCGTGAAATCGATTTCCCCCATGCCATTGCCCACCATCATCACGCCCGTGCCGTGAAAATGAATGACAAATGCATCGCCATCGGCAGCCGTGTAGTGAATGTCGCTCTGAAACTCACCGCCATCGCGATGCTGATGATGCCAGTTTCCTTGATACTCAATCCATCCCGGTCCTCCTGCCGGTGTGTGGGTGTTGTTAAAAACCTCTCGTGTGCCGAATAGCACAGCAGAGTCATTGGCGCGTATGTAGCGCGAGGCAAAGCGCCCTTTGCCCGTCACGTCCATGGCGATTACCGTATCAAGCGGGTTCCACGTTTCTCCCTCGGGCAGCGTAACGCGCACACCGACTGACGATTGTTCGAGCTTCACCGCCTTACCGCTGGGCAGCAGCCGTGCTTTCGCAAAGGTCTTGCCATCATCGGGCGGCGGAAGTGTGAGGCTGTTGCCCGACTGCGGCTTGAGCACGTGAAGATACTCGATCTGATCATCCGGCGAACGAGTCGCAACGCCCCAAGGCAGGTTGGTAATCGTGCCCTTCGGCTGCCATGAAGTGCTGGGGTAGGTGTTTTTGATCGATTCGGCAATCGGTGCGATGTAGGCACCGGCTTTTTGCATCGCTTCCAGCACGCCCTCTTCCCAGCGTCCGACGAATTTTTTCTGTCCCGTAGCAGGATCCGTCCACGTGCCATCGCCGGGATAAGGCCCAGCCGACCAGGCCCAACCACCACCGGTGAGGCAAGATCCCGCGCCGATCACAGTCGCACGGAAAATCCCCTCGGGGCTGCGCGTAACGGCAGGAGTGGGCGTGGGCACTTTGGGCACTTGCGCACTCCATGTTTTGGAAATGACCTGAGCGTAGGCACTGGGCATGGTCCAAGCAATGTCGGGCGACATGTTCGGCGTCGCCGGACCCGACTCGCCGATGGGGGAATCGAAGGCATAGAGATTGCCATAAAAATTCTGGATCAATACGGCATCGGGTTTACGCCAGCGGATCGAACGCTCCATGCGGTGAAAATCAATGTGGATGTCGCTATTGCCACCGGGATCATTTTCATCGACGAAAAATCCATCGATGTCATAGCGGTCGATCATTTCACCATGGATCTCCTCGGTAAAACGATTCCACTCTTCGCCCCAAAAAAGCTGTTGGCCAGGGTGGCAGTAGAACAACACACGAATCCCCTTCGCCCGCACCGCCGCGGTCACTTTGCCTAACAAATCGGTTTTCGGCGTTTTGATCCGTGGTCGCTCATGAGCAGGCACTCGCTCGACGGCGGCACTGTTGAAGAGCGGGTGGAAGTTGGAATGCCACGCGGTGAAAATCAGATACTCCACCCCCATCGAGGCAATGTCGTCGGCGAACCCTGCTGCGTCGAAGGTGTCAGCAAGATAATCAGCGCCACCGTTGGGGCTGCCATCCATGTTGAGTGTCGTATGACCATTGCCATCGTTCACAAAGTGGACGAAGAAGCCGTATTTCATGCGCTTCCAGCGTTCGCGTGCCGAGATTCCCGTGTCCTTGACTCGTAGCGTCCCGCCGCTGATCAGAGGCGATTCGAAGTCAGCTTTTTTCGCCGCCACACTGCCCTTGCCTCCCCATGTCCCCGGTGCTTGTTTTTCATCGGAAAAAAACAAGGCATCACAGGCGGTGATCTGATTCGTTGGCAGGATGATTCTGCCGCCTTCAGCAAGATTGAAGCGCAGCCCCGATGCTGGTTTCGCCTGAGATAAATCCAGCACGCCTTCCTGCACAGTGATGACGCCGCTGAGTTTCAGTTCGGAGCTGATGACCAGCGTTCCCGGGCCAGTTTTCACCAGGCCGCAGCCGGGTCGCGGTTCGATGACAGGATTTTCGTATCGCAGCCCCGCTTGCTCGGCGCGGACGAGGCAGACGGAATGGAAGTCATCCCACGCAGGCGGTGCCGCGTGAGCAGTGGCCAGCATCAGACAGCTGATGAGAATGAGTTGAAGCAGATGAGTCGCAGTTTTCATGGCTTGGATTGGATCGCGCCAAGATCTGGCGCCGTGGAATCAGGAATCAGAGCTCCCCTAAGATCGCGTCCGCCGTTGTCTGGAATGATCTCACCACGACGGCGACAGGGCGATTTGGGACGCAGCTGATGGTAGCGCAAAACTGTCGCCACGTCGAGAGCAGAACGTCGATTCACAAACATGGGATCAGCCACAATTGCCAAGGGATCAGCGGGAAGTTTTTTCCAAGAGCCATGGTAGCAATTGTTGCGAAACTCTCCCCCACCCTCTCGCTCCTCTAAGGTCGCACTGCCACTCACGGAAAAAATGTTGTTCACCAAGCGGGCGCGCGGAATGAGGTAGCAGTCGCCTTTCCTCATATGGAAGGTGTTATTGTGCACCAAATTGGCCTCCTCGAGTTTGCCGACCAAAAAGAGCACATGGTCGCGGTCGTCGATGCTCAAATTGTAGCGCGCAATGTTCTGTCGAGCACTGGGCATGATGAGCAAAAATCCCCCAGCATTGTCGAAACTGTAGTTGTATTGCAAAACACATCCTTGGCAGTTGAAGTCGAAATCGAAGGCCATACCGTCGTTGTTTCCCGGCTGTTTCCCCGTGGCGGAAACTTGATTGAACTGCATGACTCCCTCGACGCAACTGTGCAACCAAACGGCTGCCGAGGCAGGGTTGTAACGTTGCCCCGTCGCCGCAGCAGGGTCGCCAGTGCGCAGACAGGTCCGACGCACCACATTGGACTCGATCATCGGCTTCACGGAGCCTAACACCAAAATGCCATCGCCCCCTAGTTCTTCGATGAGGTTTTTGCGGATGGTCACGTGCTGCGAGGGAATCAGCCCATCCCGAAACATGTGACTGCCATCAGTCTGCTCCACGGGAGAGGCACAGGTCCAAACCAGAATCCCACAGCGTCCGGTGTTGCGAATGCGGTTGTTTTCGATTCGAACCCAGTCATAGCTGGTCGCGAGACCGTATTCTTTGTTCCAGCCCTCGACTCCAACCCATATCCCGCAGCTTTCGTATTCCTTAAAGCTGCCACCAAGATCTCGGATGACGCAGTTTTTGACGACAATATGACGAAGGATACGATTTGCCGTCGTGGCGACGAAATGAATGCCACCCACCACCGCATCCGGCTTGGCTTGGCCACCGATGATTTCGAGCTCCGATACTTCCCAGAAATCCTGATTTTCAAATCGAACCACAACATTCGATTCATCGCCGAGCGCAATGCACGGCAGCGGTCCTTCCCCATAGCGCCCGAGCCGAATCGGTTGATCTTGCTGGCCAGAGCCTCTGAGGCGCAGTGCACCCCGCCATTTCCCACCCGACTCAAACAACACTCGATCCCCAGGCTGCAATTCGACCTGATTGACCCGTGCGATACTGCACCAAGCAGATGCAGGAGTCAGCCCGTCCGCCTCATCGCGACCTTGGTTCGAAATGTGATAGTCCGTCGCACAAAGCACTTGCCCGAACAACAACAATGCCATGAGAGAATTGCGAAAACCCATGATCATCGATACTAGCGAAAATCGCAAGATTGATCAAAAAAATGCGATTATGACCTGAAAGATAAAAATATTCCCCCTCGCAGGGCGAGCTGGAGAAATAACCACGCAATCAGCCGATGCTCAGCGAAAAATCGCTTTTCACAGCAATTTCCCATTTTGAGCTTGTCGTCAGGACGATTTCACCCAGTATGTTTCAATAAGCTTTACACATGCGATCGTTAATCGATCAAATGTTTGCGAATCATTCAGTTAGGATGCAATCCTCCCCGCCTAGCGAACGACTTGTCTGTAGATGCTTTAAACCCCACGAACCCCACGAACCCCATGAACCCCATGAAACCCAAAAGTATCATCCTAACAGCACTGCTTCTATGCGGAAGCGGTGCGCTCTTATTCCACAGCTATCGAGACAGTTCATCGACAATCGTTGTTTCCCCCGACTCGTCGACCAGCTCCCAGAGAACTTCAAGAAAAGCAGAAACCTGTTCTTGTGGCAATCACTCGAATCCGCATGCGAGCGAAAACGAGAATCATCGCGATGACGTATCAGCTGCGCTGAATCATCCTCGCCAGATGGAATTATCTTCCGAATTTTTGAATGAAATCGTCACGGATAAAACGATTGCATTCTCGCTACCCGATGGACGCAAGCTCGCTGCAGCTGGTTTGCGAGTCGATCAAGATGACAAAGGTGTGATACGAGTTTGGGGCAAGGTCACTTCTCCGGAGCCAGGAACACTTTTTCTTCAGCGTCAAGATTTCACAGGAGTAGCTGGTTCAATGGTGGGACACGTACTCTTCGATCAAAGTGACATCGCATGGAAAGTCGTACCGGAAGGCCACAACGGTGCGTCCATACTCAAAGAAGTTTCTGCAGATGCAGTCGTATGCAGAAGAATGGCGCTACCACAGGAAATGCCTCAAGATCATCCCGGAAGTCTCACTGTTCCCAATCCCCCATATCAAGCTGTGATTCCTCTTCAAAGCCTACCTGGGGCAGCGGGAGTTGTTTATCTCGACTTCGATGGTGAGAAAGGACCATTTCCTGGATGGTGGGATTCTGATGCAGTTCCCTCTGGTTTCAGCAACGATACCATTCGTGATATCTGGATTCGCGTAGCCGAGGACTTTTTGCCCTTTAACCTTAACGTAACCACCGACCGCAAAGTGTATGATGCAGCACCTCAGGGACAGCGCATTCATTGCATCATTTCATCTTCCTACAATGGCGGTGGAGTCGCCTACATGGGGTCATTCAACTGGGGTGGCGATCCTATCTGTTGGGCCAACAGCTACACCGATGATGGCGCGGTAACGGTCATCTCGCACGAGATCGGTCACACTCTAGGACTTTACCACGACGGTTTCAATGGTGGCGAATACTATGGTGGTCAAGGAAGCGGAGTTTCTTCATGGGCCCCCATCATGGGTGTAGGCTATGGAAGAAATATCAAACAATGGTCCAAAGGCGACTACAACCTTGCGACAAACTCTTGGCAAGATGATCTATGGACCATTTCTACCCAAAACAATGGCGTAGCATACCGTGCGGATGACGTCGGAGAGACGCTAGAATCTGCCGCTTACTTGAACATCGCTGCCGGTGGCAATGTAGTCAATCAACAAGGGATCATTGGAACCACTGGCGAAGTGGATGCGTATCGCTTCAAAACCAATGGTGGGACCATCAACTTCAATCTCACGACATCTTATGCGCCGAACTTGGACATTTATGCGGAATTGGTGAATGCAGCAACAGGTCTCATGGTGGCTTCCACCAATGCCGACGATCCTGAAGTTAATGCCAATCTAACCACTTCGGTGCCAGCGGGGGAGTATCTGTTAAAAATTTCTGGTATCGGCTATGCTAGTCCATCCAATAATACCGGATACTCCAACTACGGTAGTCTTGGCTCCTATCGAATCGATGGATCCGTGAGTGGTGGCGAAAGCTATCAAGGATTTACGATTGCCGAAAATGCATCGAACGGCACGAGTATCGGCACCATTTTGCCTACCAGTCTCTCAGGAACACTCAGTTACACGATCAGTGCTGGTAATCCAGGAGGCGCCTTTGCGATCCATCCATCGTCGGGTTTGGTCACAGTGGCGAACAGCAACATGCTGAATTACGAAACCCTCTCTACTAGATTCGATGTTCCTGCTGCGATTGAACTATTTGTGACGATTTCGAATCAAACAGGCACATCACAAACCGTACGCGCACTAGTGAGTGTGAACGATGTCAATGAGTTGCCTGTGATTTCGCCACTAGCAGACACTACATTGATCGAGAATACCAGTGCCGGCCTCGTTTTTGGTCAGGCAAGCGCTAGTGATGTCGACCGCTATGATTACCCTGTATTCTCGATTGTTTCGGGCAATGCTGCTGGGTTTTTCCGCATCGATTCCGGCACAGGGCAAATTTCTCTCGCCAATTCGCCTTCTGTGAGCTCGGACAGCCTTTACAACTTAGTGATCCAGGCAACTGACACACGCGGTGCAAGTAGCACTGCGACGATGAATGTAACAATCCGAAATCTTCCCGCAGGATTCACTGCAAATCCAGGTGGACTCTACCGCACTTTCTTCAATAACATTTCAGGAACTGCCGTTTCTGATCTGACCAGTAATGCCGCATTCCCTGACAGACCAGACCAAGAAATCTTTTTGACCTCTTTTGATGGTGGAACTTATGGAGACAATTTTGGAAGCACGATTCGTGGCTATCTGATCCCACCAACGACAGGTGCTTACACTTTTTATACTGCTTCCGACGACGCCTCACAATTGATTCTTGGTAGCGGCACGGCGCAAGTTTCTTCGCCAGTGATCGCATCAATTGCGGGTTGGACCAACCCTTATGATTGGGACGCCGTTCCGAGTGGCACGTCATCGACGATCAATCTCGTCGCGGGCCAGCCATACTACATTGAGATGCGCCAAAAAGAAGGAGGCGGAGGAGATCATCTTGCGCTCGCTTGGAGTGGGCCAGGCATTAGCCGACAAGTCATTCCTGGGCGCTATCTAGCGCCGTTCTATCAGAACTATGCGCCACGCCCAACTGGCAATTTGAGTGTGCCCGAGTTGGCAGCTGCCGGAACAGCAATTGGCAAGCTTCCTGTCGTAGAGGTCAACACGCAAGACAGCTTGTCGAACTATACTATCATCGCCGGAAATAACGCAGGACTTTTTGCTGTTGACGCGAATACGGGAATCGTAACCTTGGCGCAAGCGGGGCAGTTCAACCTGACGACCAATTCATTTTATGATCTCACGTTCTCCGTTACTGACAACGGAATTCCCTCTCGCTCAGGAACTGGAGTTGTTCGCATTACCATTTTGCCCGACAAACTTTATTTCGATCCTAACAGCTCATTGGCAGGATCAGTATCCAACGGCGCAAGCTATGCTTGGCTCAGCAACAATTGGGCCGTTGCGCCAGGAGGCACCGTTGTGAGCGGAAACTGGATAGCAGGATCCAAAGCGGTCTTTGCAGCGACATCGCCAGCCTCCCCGCTTTCTTACGATGTCAATATCGCAGGATACAATTCAGGATATCATGGTGATTTTGGTGGTATCGAGGCGCGAAGCGGAACAGTCAATTTCACGGGGGCTGTTGACAATTTTTACCTCATCAATCCCATCACGGTGCGCGCGGCAACGGGATCTGCGATTCGTTTTAACCATACCTGTTCCGAACCAAGCCAAGGATTTAACTTGAATGGAAAAACCGTAAGTTTCGAAGGGGACATCTCATTCAATAATTGCGGAATTGGCAATGGCGTAGGCAACAGTGGAAACGTCATCGTCAACAGTGGTGTCCTAACTCTCAATTCTTCTGGCACTTACACGGGGATCACAGAAATCAAAGGCGGAATGCTCGTCGCGGCAAACAATAACGCGTTGGGTGCTGGTGGGCATGACGGAAATACGATGTCCTTTATCTACGATGGTGCGACCCTTGCTCTTCAAGGTGACATCACGAGCAATGAACACTTTCACCTATGGGGTGCAGGTGAGAATGGCCTTGGAGCTTTGCGCAACCTCAGTGGAAACAACTCTCTCACTGACAGTTACACATTGAGAGCCAACAGCACGATCGGCGTAGATCAAGGTTCGCTGACAGTGCCTTATTTTTATGAATCTGGAGGCTCTTTCTCGCTAACAAAATCAGGTTCTGGGATGCTGATCCTCACTGGTGGCAATAGCTACACTGGCGGAACCAATGTCAATGGCGGGGTTTTGGAGTTAAGAAATACCGCTTGGATTCTGGGAAATGTCGGTGGTGCTGGAGTGACAGTAAGCAGTAATGCCATTTTGCGCGCAAACAACTCTCTGGCGAACCAGTTGAATGGACTTGCATTGAATCATGGCACCGTAGAATCAACCAACAGCCTCGGAAATGCTGACTGGGGGGATTTCTACTTGAGTGGCAATGTCACAGCAACGGGAGTTTCTAGTATGAACGCCGATATCGCTCTACGCGCAAGCAACATTAATTTCGATGTCGCAGCGGGAGGCACGTTGAACATCGCAGGCAATTTGCACAATGGGGCTTACTTTGGCATCTACAGTGGTGCACCGGCGAACCTTAGCAAATCAGGTAGTGGCACTATGGTGTTCTCGCAAAATCACTCTTACACGGGAAGTACCTCTGTCAATCAAGGTGTGCTCACCGTAACAGGTGGCATTCTATCAACTTCGTCCATCACCATTGCCACTGGTGCGGAACTACGATGCAGTGGTCGACTGCAAACATCGGGCAATGTCATCAACTCGGGAACTCTGGTGTTTTCCGGATCGGCCATATTTGCTGCTGGTGGATCGATCACCAATTACGGCACGATCATCAACAGCTCGCCCTCTTTGGTTTTGCCCGCGAACATCATCAACTTGGGAAGCATTGTAACCCTTCCCACCTCACCAACAGGGCTTACCGCAACAGCCAATGGCTCGTCCGCAGTGCTTTCTTGGAGCGCAGTTGCCGGAGCAACCAGCTACCGCGTCAAGCAGTCAACCTCAGTCAATGGTCCTTTCGCAGTGGTGGGTTCTCCGACATCGAACTCCTTCACGGTGAATGCGCTTGCCGCTGGGACCTATTCTTTTGTTGTCAGCGCCGTGAACGCAGCGGGCGAAAGCACCAATAGCAGCGTTGCCTCATGCACCGTCGGCACTCTGCCTGCACCATGGGTCACTGCCGACATCGGCACAGTGGGT
>RDYF01000061.1 GCA_004293285.1 Verrucomicrobiota bacterium
GAAAAACGGCTTGCCCGCGCTTCTTGCCATTTGTGCAGCAGCTCGCCATTCCATGATGACACCAGTTTCGTTGTTCACCGCCATCGCCGCCGCAAAGGCACTTTGCGCGATCAGGCTGCGCCATTCATCCAGATCCAGTGCGCCGAGGGAACCGACGCCGCATTTCTGCATCGCGCGTGGCAGAAACTCACCCGTGCGCAAGACCGCGCTGTGCTCGACCGCTGTGGTCAAAAAATCCCCCGCCCCTGCATCGGCATCCCAACTGCGCAGGACCGTATTGATGGCCTCGGTGCCTCCGCTGGTGAAAATGATCTCGTCTTCCTGCGCACCCAGCAGTGCCGCTACTTGACCGCGCGCTTCGTCGATCGCACGACGTGCCACTTTGGCGCCGTGATAGCTGCTCGATGGATTGAAAAACTGCTCGCGCCACCAAGGAAGCATGGCCTGCCAAACTTCTTCGTCGAGCGGACTCGTGGCATTGGAATCGAGATACATCAGCGCTTTGATAAAAGATTTTTTCCCATTCATCAATCCTTAGCGTAGAAAATCCCATCGCACGGAAAGTTAGTCCATTTACGACATCATGCCGAAATTTCATTACATCGTGAGTTGACGCTACCGCTTTTTCTCTCTACGCTCGCGCTGTGCTTCTGTTTGCCTATCAAACGCCGCACTCACATCAACTAGCCATCTCACTATGCCAAAATACGCTATTAACGGATTCGGACGCATCGGTCGCAATGTCCTTCGCGCCATGAGCGATGAAGATCTTCGCAACGTCGTTGCCATCAATGACCTCACCGACAACCACACTCTGGCCCACCTCACCGACAACCACACTCTGGCCCACTTGCTGAAATACGATTCCACGCAAGGCAAGTTCGATGGCGATGTCACTTATGACGAAAAATTCTTGATCGTTCGTGGTCACAAAATTCACGCATTGGCGGAACGCGATCCATCGAAGCTGCCATGGGGCGAGCTCGGTGTGGACGTGGTTCTCGAATCCACGGGCTTTTTCACCGATCGTGACAAAGCAGCTGCTCACCTCACCGCAGGTGCCAAAAAAGTGCTGATCTCGGCACCAGCCACCAATCCCGATATCACCATCTGCATCGGCATCAATGATGACCTTTATGATCCCTCGAAGCATCACATCGTTTCGAATGCTTCCTGCACCACAAACTGCTTGGCTCCTTTGGTCAAGGTACTCAACGACACTTGGGGAGTGGAGCGCGGCTTCATGAGCACGATTCACTCTTATACCAATGACCAAAACATCCTCGACCTTCCTCACAAGGACCTGCGTCGTGGTCGTGCCGCTGCGGTGAACATCGTGCCATCCGCTACTGGTGCCGCGCGTGCGATTGGCGAAGTGATTCCTTCGCTGAAAGGCAAACTCAATGGCGGCGCTTTCCGCGTGCCAACTCCTACCGGATCCTTCACCGACCTTGTCGTCGAGCTGAAAGCTGGTGTGACCGTGACTGTTGCCGAAATCAACGCTGCTTTCAAAGCCGCTGCTGAAGGACCGATGAAAGGTGTTCTCGCTTACTGCGATGAGCCCATCGTGCTGCAAGACATCGTTTCTGATCCACACAGCTCCATCTACGACTCCGAACTGACTCTTGTCATCGGTGGCAACATGGTGAAAGTCGGATCTTGGTATGACAACGAATGGGGTTACTCCAATCGCGCCGCAGAGGCTCTTAAGCTTCTTGCGACCAAAGCGTAATTGCTCAGACGAGCTCTCTTGAGAAAAACCGACCAGTGTCAAAAGCTGGTCGGTTTTTTTGCGTCTTGATTCTGCACGACTCCGGACTTGCCAAGATTCATTCTGTCGTCATCATCACACCCATGCTGTCTGCTGCCATGCGCTTTTTGATATTCACTCTCCTGCTGATGTGCCCACTGATCGCTGGGGACAAGAACCCGGGAGCCAATGCTGTTTCTTTTCACATGGAAACGGACAATGCCAATAACCCCAAGATGGTGATTGAACGCCAAATTGCAGGGAAGATGCACTATTTTCAAAAGTCGCCGGATTTTACGCACAAGGACATGGTGGCCTTCAGCCCCTTTTTGGCCGACAATCAAGTCGACTTCGGCGTTGTCTTGCAACTCCGCCCTCGTGCGGCCCGACGTCTTGAAAGCCTAACCACAGCCAATCAGGGAAAATTGCTGCTAGCAACTTGCAACGGACGTGTGGTGGATATTGTGCGCATCGATCAACCGGTGAGCGATGGCTTTTTGGTGATTTGGAACGGTGTGCAAGATGCCGAAGTCAAGCAATGGGACAAGGTGGCTCCGCGTATTGGGCAGAAGAAGAAAAAATCCTAATCACCCCGATTCGGTCATGCGTTTGTTTGTTATTTGTTGTTGGACACTCTTGGCCCCGCTGATGGCGGTGGACTTGCAGTTGCCCACGGAAAATGATCACCTTTTCCGTGGCGAACCTGAAAAGTTTTACATGTATGTGGATCGCTACTTTGAAGGCGAACACTCCCGACCTTGGGAAGGCGGAAGCTACGGATTCGTCCGCACCAGCGTGCGGGTGGGCGATCAGATTTTGCAGACGAAGTTTCACGAGGGCATCGACATCGCCCCCATCAAGCGCGATAAGGCAGGAAATCCGCTCGATCTCGTTTCTTGCGTGGCCGAGGGAAAAGTCGTGCACGTCAGCAATATCGCGGGTCGAAGCAATTACGGCAAGTATGTGGTCGTAGAGCACGCATGGGAAAACTCGCCCGTGCTGAGTTTGTATGCTCATTTGGCTGAAATCACTTGTCAGGTGGGTCAACCCATCGCCAAAGGCGGACTGATTGGTCGCATGGGATACACCGGTGCGGGCATCAATCGCACACGCGCTCACTTGCATTTGGAAATCGCCTTGATGCTGAGCTCGCGCTATCCCGATTGGGCCGCGAAGATGATCAATTATCACGGTCACTACAATGGCATGAATCTCGCCGGTCTCGATGTCGCCGGCTTTTTGCAGGCGAATCGTGCGAATCCTCAACTCACTCTATCGGAGTTTTTGGCGAGTTATCCCGTCTATTTCAAAGTCACTGTTCCGCAAAAAGGGCAGCTTGATCTGGTCGCTCGATATCCCTGGCTGCTGAAGTCTTCTAAAGACAGCCAAGCTCCTTCGTGGGAAATTTCGTTTTCGGATACCGGCATGCCCCTAGCTGTCACCGCGAGCCATCGCATGGTTTCTCAACCTACTGTGACCATGGTGAAACCGTCCGATGTCCCTCATCGATTCAAAACCCGCGGCCTCCTCAGCGGTGAGGGATCGCGCGCTTCGCTTGCACGCGATGGCATCCATCTTGTCACGCTCCTCAGCGGCGATTTCCCCTCGCCTGCCGCGCCCGCGAACTCTCGCTAATTTTTTCTCACTACACTATGACTGCTACCCAAAATCTACAACGTCTCGGCCTAAGCCTTCCTGTCGTTCCTGTTCCTGTCGCTGCTTATGTGAATGCGGTGCGCACGGGCAATCTTTTGTTTCTTTCCGGTGGTCTGCCCATCGATGGCGACCGCAAGGTCATCGGCCAGGTGCCGCGCGATGTCTCGATCGAGGAAGCGCAGGAAGCCGCACGCATGATCATT
>RDYF01000062.1 GCA_004293285.1 Verrucomicrobiota bacterium
CAGGTTCGCTTGGTGAGGGCGAATTACTTTTTCTGCAAATTTCTTGTTGACGAGCGCAATTTTCTGCAATACTCATTGGTCGCCACATGGCACCAAAGAAATGAATCAACCAACCTATCACGACGATGTCGAGCAAGGCACAGACGAATGGCTTGCTCTCCGCTGCGGAAGAATCACCGCATCCGAGGTGAAAAAACTGCTCACTTCAAAAAACCAACTCGCCAACAACGCGACCAGCCGAGGGCTGATCGATGAGCTGGCGGCTCAAAGGATCACGAACTACGTCGAGCCGCGCTACATCTCAGACGACATGCTGCGAGGGCATGTGGACGAAATTTACGCGCGGGTGCTGTATGGTGAGAAATACGCGCCGGTCACGCAGACGGGAATCGTTACCAGGGAGATTGCGGAAGGTGTGACGATCGGCGCATCACCCGACGGGCTTGTCGGAGACGACGGACTGATTGAAGTCAAGTCACGCATCCAACGCGAGCATGTGAAAACGATCTTGGCGGGCGAGGTGCCAGAAGACTACATCGCACAGATTCAGACGCAACTCCTTGTCACGGGTCGCGAATGGTGCGACTTCATTTCCTATTGCGGGGGGCTTCCGATGTTTGTGCATCGCGTCCACCGTGACGAGGAAATCATGCAGACGATCACCGAAGCGTGTATTGCTGCCGAGGTGGAGATCCAGCGCGTTGTCGGCTGTTATGTTATGGCAGCCATGGGGTTGCATCCGACCGAGCGGGTTGTTGAAGCGGGCGAAACTATTATCTAACCAA
This sequence comes from Verrucomicrobiota bacterium, assembly GCA_004293285.1. GTDB lineage: Bacteria > Verrucomicrobiota > Verrucomicrobiia > Verrucomicrobiales > Akkermansiaceae > UBA956. Next base: position 786 of record RDYF01000062.1, read on the forward strand.
TCAAAACCATGGATACAGAAACCAAACCATACGCAGAAATCAAAACGGCAACAAAACAGCTTGTTGATGCGCTTTTGGCGATGAACGTCAATAACAGGTCGATGAGGCAGAACGTCATCAAAAGGTATGCTGAAGACATCAAGGCTGGGAAATGGATGTTCACGAATCAAGGCATTGGCATTACGAAGTCTGGGCTGCTTGCAGACGGGCAGCACAGACTTGAAGCGATCAAACTTTGCGAATACCCGCCAATACCATTGCTTTTGGTTCACGGGCTTGATGATAATGTTCAAATTGCAGTTGATTCCCACTCAAAAAGAAATGCTCGCGATATGCTGCATTTTGCTTTTGGCGCTAGAGTCAGCCAGAAAGCACCAGCAATCGGAAATGTCATATTGAGGCATTCTAGAAATCAATGGACAGGCACTTTTAGCAACAGCAATTTAATGGAGATCATAAGAGAGTATCATGGCGAAATCGATGATGTTGTCAATGTCCCCAAAAACGGCAATTTTTTTGCTGCACCATTTCTTGCGAGCTTTGTCATTCAATTAAAACTAAGGCCAGACTTGAAAAATGGAATTTTTGATTTCATGAGAAAAGTCGAAAACGGCGAAATGCTCGACAAGACAATGCCAGAATTTCATTTTAGAAATTACGTCGCCACGTCCACAAAAATTAAAGGCGGGACAGACATGCAAAAAGAAAGACTTATCAAATGCACGAAAGCTCTGGTGGCTTCACTGAAAAACGAAAAAATGGGAGTCCTTCGTGCATAACCATAACACAACCATAACCAACCAAAACAATGGACATATCCAACACAATCAAACCGAAATCCGACCAGTTGAACGCTGACGACCTCATTGCAGGGCCGCGCGACATCATCATCACCGCCGTTAAAGTCACGGAATCCGAACAACCCGTTTCGATTCATTTTGAGGGCGACGACGGGAAGCCGTACAAGCCATGCAAATCCATGCGTCGCGTCATCGTGGCGATATGGGGGGCTGACTCGAAAGCATACACTGGACGCGCTCTCAGGCTATTCTGCGACTCAAAAGTTGCCTTCGGTGGTGCGCAGGTCGGTGGAATTCGCATCAGTCACGCGAGCCACATTGACAAGGCGTTTACCATGGCGCTCACCACCACGCGAGCCAAACGATCTCCCTACACCGTGCATCCGATGGAAGTGCCAGCCGCGCCGGTGAAGACGATCGACGCGACGGGGATCATCGAAGCGACCGGAGATGGAGCAGTCACAGTGAAGGGCGCGAAGAAAACCATCACCGCGAAGGCGTCTGCGGAAATCGTCGAGATTGCAGCAGGCTTGATCGGTCAGACCTGCGATATGACGATGGCTCAATCGGGCGGTGCGTTTGAAATCCTAACCCTCAAAGCTCATGCTGCTGACACCTGAAGAACTCTGTGAACGCTGGAAGGGCGCTGTCACTGTCGCTACATTAGCGACATGGCGAGCGCGAAACATTGGGCCAGCATACGTCAAGGTCGGTCGGCATGTGCTGTATCGCCTGGAGGACGTGGAGAACTACGAACGGGAGAAAACGAAATGAAAAAATCAATCAAAGAAACAATTACAATATCGGCTTTCTTGTGGATAGCATGGGAGGGGGTTAATGGTAACGAGGGATGCGCAAGAATCATTCAATTTTGGGCATTTATCATGTCCGCTACCATCGTTTTTGCAATATCAAAAGAAGCTCGCGAAAAACATAAAAATATGCAAGCAGGATTACCTATCGCGATTCACCATGCGTTTCATCTGGTCGCATTAGGGCTATTTGTTTATCATGGATGGATTCTCACAGCTGTGGCATTTTTCGCTTACATGCTCGGCATTTCATCTTTAACCGCAAAAAACTCATGATTGACCACGACGAATTCCACTCATCCATGTTGCGCATGTCTCGCTTCACGCTCGGGGTCAAAGAGGCGATTGCGCTTTTCTCCATCGGGGAAGGCGCAACGCTCCAAGCGATCACCCAGCGATGCAGCGACGAAGCGCGAACCATGCAGACCCGCTTGGGAATGTTGCGCTCGAAAGGCTAT
>RDYF01000095.1 GCA_004293285.1 Verrucomicrobiota bacterium
TGCTGCCAAGTGCCTGCCACAGCGATGCCCTGCAAGGCCGCGCGGGCGGCTTGCAGGTGGGCGAGTCGATCGCCGACGTTCGAGCCCAGTGCGATGATGACCAGCGAACTCATGCAGCTTACGCGGAGACCGCAATCTGCCGATCCACATCCTCGCGCAGATTCTCGATGATGTATTCCTGGCGGTCGGGAGTGTTTTTGCCCATGTAGAACGTGAGCAATTCCTTTACACCCTTGCCCTCGATGTAATTCACCGGATCGAGACGCATGTTTTCATCGATCATGTACTTGAACTCATCAGGAGAAATTTCGCCAAGCCCTTTAAAGCGCGTGATTTCGGGGTTCTTGCCGAGTTTGGCAATCGCCTTCACCCGTTCTTCCTCGCTGAGATCGTTTCTTTCTTATTGCGGACGCGGAAGAGCGGCGTTTGCAGGATGAAAACGTGGCCATCGCGGATCAGTTCGGGGAAGAACTGGAGGAAAAAAGTCAGCAACAACAAACGGATGTGCATGCCATCGACATCGGCATCGGTGGCGACCACCACACGATTGTAGCGCAGGCCCTCAATGCCATCTTCGAGATTCAGCGCGGCTTGCAGTAGGGCGAATTCCTCATTTTCATAAACGATCTTGCGAGCGAGTCCGAAGGTGTTCAGTGGCTTACCGCGCAGGGAAAAGACGGCTTGCGTTTCGACATCGCGCGATTTGGTAATCGAACCAGAAGCCGAGTCGCCCTCGGTGATGAAGATCGTCGATTCCTCGCGTCGTTTGTTTTTCGAATCAAAGTGAATGCGGCAATCGCGCAGCTTCTTATTGTGCACCTTGGCTTGGCGTGAGCGTTCGCGAGCGAGCTTTTGAATGCCCTTCATGTCCTTGCGCTCGCGTTCGGCGAGGAGGATGCGTTTTTGAATCGCCTCGGCAGCTTGGGGATTCTTGTGAAGGTAGTTATCGAGATGTTCCTTGAGGAAGTTGCCGATGAACGTGCGCAGCGATTCGCCGCCATTGGGTTTGGTGGTGGCAGAGCCGAGTTTGGTTTTCGTCTGCGATTCAAAGACCGGTTCTTCAATGCGCACGCAGATTGCGGCCTCGATGCCGGCACGGATGTCCGAAGGCTCCCACTGTTTTTTGAAAAACGAGCGCACCACATTGACAATCGCCTCGCGGAAGGCCTGCAAGTGCGTGCCCCCCTGAGAGGTGTTTTGACCATTGACGAAGGAGTAATATTCCTCACTGGTTTCTTCGCTGTGAGTGAAGGCAATTTCAATGTCCTTGCCGACCAAGTGAATGGGCGGATAGAGAGGGGCCTTTTCCATCTCCTCGCGCAAGAGATCGAGCAAACCATCCTTCGAGCGGAATTTCTTGCCGTTGAAAACAATCGTCAAATTCGGATTCAGATACGAATAGTAGCGACACATCTTCTCGACAATCGCCTCGCGGAACTTGGTCTTTGCGGGGAAAATCGTGCGGTCGATATCAAAGCACAGACGTGTGCCATTCGGTGCCTCCTCGGCACGCGGATTTTTCATGTCCTGGGTGACCTTGCCCTGAGAAAACTCAATCGCTTTCGTTTGGCCCTCGCGCCAGGCTTGGATTTCGAAAAACGTCGAAAGAGCATTCACCGCCTTAATGCCGACACCATTGAGGCCGACGGATTTTTTGAAAGCCTCGCTATCATATTTGGCACCGGTATTGATTTGCGCGGCGCAGTCATAGAGCTTGCCGAGAGGAATGCCGCGGCCGAAGTCGCGCACTTCCACACGACCCTGTTCATCGATGTCCACGCGAATCTCCTTACCGAAGCCCATGATGTGTTCATCGATCGAGTTATCGATGGCTTCCTTGAGCAGGATGTAAATGCCGTCATCCGGCGAGGAGCCATCGGCAAGCTTGCCAATGTACATGCCGGGGCGCATGCGGATGTGTTCACGCCAAGAAAATCAGTTGTTCGGAATCGCTTTCATCCACGACTCCCATTGTTTTTTGAAAGTGGGAGAGCTGTCGCTGAGCTTTGCCGCAGCCGAGAGGGCCGCATCCTTTTCGCCACTGAGCCACTGGAAGCAAATGGCGTGGGCATGGCGCATCAGTAGATTCGAATCGTCATTGCTGCGCTTCACGGCTTCACGATAGATTTTAATGACATCGGCTGGTTGCAATTGAGTCCAGGGCAGCGATGCCTCCGATGCCCCCGAAGTGAGAGTGACCATGCTTTCGCCGGCGCCGATGATGCCTTGGAAAGCTCGTCCATCTTTAGCGACAATGTTGATCGAGATCGGTGCTTTGTTGGTGTCGTTTTCGAGATCGACAAGAAAAATGCCAGCCGACTCACAGAGGCTGAGATAGGCCATGCGTTTCGCCTCCTCGGTGGCATTTACGGTTTTGGTTTTTTTGATCAATTCGACACTTTCCAAAAAGCGGTATTGGCGGCACAAACCGAGGATGTCAGCAAAGTTCTCTTCAAATTTCAGCACCTTTTCTTCATCGACAGTAGGCGCTTTGGTTTCTAGCAGTCGGGCGTGTCGTTCCAGTTGCACTTGCCAGACGCGAATGTTGAACTTGGCGCGACCGCGTGATTGAAGAGAGCCAATCGCGGCATCGAGATCTTTGATTTTATTCCGGCATTCTTCCGCAGTATTAGGCAGCGGTTCAGGGCGAAGGGAGTCGAGCAAAGCGGCGTCTTTGAGGTACGCTGCCGCTTGGGCCTGATAGATCCCGAGAATGGCCATGTCGTTCGTTAGCTTAGCATCGACCACCTGCTGCAAAAGCGGGGTTGCTTGTTTGAGGCAACCTTGCTGCCAATTCTTCAGTGCGCTCGCCATGGTGGCCATCAGATGCACCACATCGCGATCAGGTTTCGGCGATTTTGTGGCGACGGAAATGGGCGGGAAATCCTGCATTTTTTCCAGCCATGGATGGAGTTGCGTGCGCATGGCGGGAGGCGAGGACTCTTTGGTCAAATGCTCCGCCAGTCGAACTGCATCTTGGCGTGCGAGTGCCGTATCTCCCGCCAGAAGCGACGAGAGCATGGCCTCAAACGCGCACCACGTTCGAGTGGGTTCTTGAATTTTCTCGTTTTCAAACAACAGCACAAAGTGTTGTTGCGCGGCTGGGAATTGCTGTGCGGAAAGTTCTTCTCGCGCCTTGCGATAGAGATTGAGAATTTCCAAGCCAGCGGATTTATCGATGACCGATGGATCGGTCGTCTGCACAACTTCTGGGGTCGGCGCCGGAGTTTCGCTTGTCGGTTTTTTTTGCATCATCCACCAGCCACCGGCGAGACACAGGGCGAGGACCGATGATGTGGCGATGATCTGGAGTTGCAGGCGCTTTTTCTTTTGTCGACGTCGATCCGCTGGAGTCACGGGTACTGCAACGGCAGGTCGGGGAGCGGGGGCGATGCCATTGCGCAGATCTTTATCGCGCGCATTGGTCACAACCAGAGCGGTTTGCAAGGCTCCGATGAGTTCATCATACGAAGAAAAGCGCGCGCTCGGTTCATAAGCCATCGCGCATTCGATCACGGCACAAGTTTCCAGCGTCAGATCGGCGCAAGCGGCACTGAGCGGGATTACATGCTTCTTCGCTTCGCGCAGTTGAGTGGTGACCATGCTTTCCTCCGTGCAAGGGGGCTTGCCTGCGAGAGCGTGATAGAACGTTGCGCCAAAGGCGTAGACATCGGCGCGATAGTCTTCTTCTAGGCCGTCAATGGTCTCCGGCGGCACGTAGTAGGGAGTGGCCCAGAGTTCATCGGGCGTCGCTACGCCGCCCTTGGTCATCAGCGCGAGTCCGAAGTCGACAATCTTGGCGCTGCCCGCAGAATCGAGCAGAATGTTTCCTGGCTTGATGTCGCGGTGAATCAGTCCAGCGAGATGAGCTGCGCGCAAGCCCTCGGCGACCTCAATGGCAAGCTTCAGAGCTTCCGCTTCGGGAATCGCTCCGCGTTCGCGAATTTGGTGTTCGAGGTGGCCACCGGTGACCATTTCCATCGCGATGTAAAAACGCCCGAACGCCTTGCCAGTTTTCAGGACGCGAACGACGTGTGGATGAGAAATGGCGGCCGTGATGCGCGCTTCTTCCTCGAATGCGGTAATGCGTCTTTCATCAGCACTGTAGTCTTCGCTCAAAATCTTGAGAGCGACCTCGCGGTCGAGGGTGTTGTCGTGCCCCACAAAAACCATGCTCATTCCGCCGATGGCGTGTCGGCGTATCAGCGTGTAGGGACCAAACTCGCGTTTCACCCGCGTGTGTTTTTGGCACGATGGGCATTCGACATTGCTAAAGGGAGCCACCTTACTAACATCCATCGCTGCGCCACAAGCGTGGCAATAGGCAATGGTGTCGTCGGGGATGCTCATGCGTTTCACTTTAGCGAACAATTACGCTTTGTGAATCGATTTTTTATCATGCGAGTGAAAAGCCCAGAAGTCTTGTGATTTCAGGGATTCGCGAGGCCAAAAGTCCAATCGAGATAAACATGGACCCAGCGCCATCCGCCGAGAATCCACGTCAGGGCGGCGAGCAGCAAAAAAGGTCCGAAGGGCAGGGCTTTGCCAAAGCCGATGCGTCCGAGAACTGCGGCGATGATGGCGTAAAACGACGACATCGCGATGGTAAACAGCACGGCAGGAGCGCCGAGAAAAGCACCGATCATGCCGAGCAAATGTGGGTCGCCCATGCCCATGGCCTCACGGGGAATGATGGCGAGCGTGGTTTGACCGCTGAGCGCGCGGATTTTTTCCAAGGCAATCACCTCACCCGCCGGCATGACCAGTTCTCCCTCGCGAATGATCAACCGACCGCCATCGACCTTTTTGCCATCCAACAGGATCTTGGGACATTCCAAAATCAATTGATCGCTGGCTCGATAAAACAGGTCGGGCCAGGGGATGTCCTCGCCGTCGCAGTGAAACACCAGCGATTCCTCGTCGGTCTTGGGCTCGCGAAGTTCCCAGTCGACCGCTTGATCAAACTTTACCGATTTTTTGCCGAAGGCCCACTTGCCGAGCAAGACCACGGCCCACAAACTAAAAAATCCTACTACCCAGCCGAGACCGGCGTCGACTGGACCATGCCACCAGAGATCCTGCGGATCACGCGGGGCGAACAAATCCAGCAAGCCGGGTTGCCAAGCGGCGTAGGCGAGGGCGATGACGCTGCCTGCTGCGGTCAGGTGAATGGGAATGATCTGGTGCTCGGCATCGATGAACGCCACCGCAACAGCGAGAGCGATCCACAGAAACAGCAAAGGGGCAATCCGGACGTCGTGAAAATGCCAAGCCAGGGCAAACAGCGCTGCGGTGAGACATTCCACGAGCCAATAGCGAAAGGGGATCTTGGTTTGGCACGAGGCGCAGCGTGCTCGTAGCAGCAACCACGACAGCAGGGGAATGTTGTGATACCAGGCAATATCCTTTTGGCAATGCGGGCAAAACGATCGCTTCGGTTGATTCACCGAGAGACCGCGGGGCAGGCGATGGATCACGACATTCAGGAACGAGCCCACGCAGGCTCCGAGGATGGTCACAGGGACAAACCACCAAGGAGAGGAAAAATCTGCGATCCAGAGTTCGGGCATGAGAGAGGTTTCGACAAAAAAAGCGATCTTCGCCCGCAGGGAAGATCGCTGATAAAAAAAGATAGACAGGGAAATTACTCAGCGCTCTCCGCAGCGGGGGCGTCGGCAGAAGGAGTCTCCTCAACGGCTTTCGCAACCTTCGCGGCTTTCTTGGCAGGTGCCTTTTTCGCAGCCTTCTTGGCAGGAGCCTTCTTGTCAGCTTTCTCCCCTTCCGTCGAAGATTTTTTGATCACGCTCGCTTTTTTCACGGATCCACCGAGTTTCGCTTGCTCATTTTTGCGACGCAGATACTCCTTGCGGCGACGACGTTTGATTACTTTTTTAATTTGTTGGCCCATAGCTGTGCGCTTTGCTACAGTTCTCGCCCCCCCGCATCAAGAACAAACTTTCGCTTTTTTCCAAAACAATCATCATGGCAGGACTCATCATCGCCCCAAGGGCACGCATTTTTCACGGACACGACTGGGTTTACGCCACAGAAGTCAAAAAATCTTTCGGCGATCCTCAGCCCGGAGATGTCATTACTTTGAAGGATTTTCGCGATCGACCACTCGGCACGGCGATCTACAATCCGCAATCGCAAATCATTGCACGACGCTTTTCACGGCGTCGACAAGATCTCGATGCTGAGTTTTTCACCCGCCGCATCCGTCAGGCGCTGGAGTACCGTCAGCGCTTGCCGCTCGATGAGCAATTGTGCCGCGTGGTGTGGTCGGAGTCCGATGGCATCCCCGGTCTGATCGTCGATCGCTATGGCGACCACCTGGTCGTTCAAACGCTCACGCTCGCCATGGACCAACGCAAGGATCTGATTGTCGCGGCTTTGGTCGAAGTGCTGGCGCCGAAATCCATCATCCTGCGCAATGAATCGCCGATTCGTCGTGCCGAGGGCTTGGAACTGGAAGTCACTCTCGCCTACGGCGAAAATCCCGGTGTTTTTGTGGTGTCGGCCAACGGCATCGACTACGAAGTCGATCTGCTCGACGGCCAAAAGACCGGCCTCTATCTCGATCAGTTGCAGGCGCATCAAGAGCTCGCTCGCTTCGCCGCAGGCAAGCGTGTGCTCGACTGCTTTACCAACCAAGGCGGCTTTGCACTCGCTTGTGCCAAAGCGGGTGCGGCGGCGGTGACGGCGGTCGACATTTCCGCCAGTGCCTGTGAGTCGACACGAGTCAACGCACAGCGCAATCAGCTGACCATGGACGTGATCGAGGCCAATGTGTTCGATTTCCTCAAAGAAGCGGAGCCGAATTACGATCTGATTGTGCTCGATCCACCGTCGTTCACGCGCAATAAAAAGACCCTGCACGATGCCATGCGAGGCTACAAAGAAATTCACCTGCGCGCCCTGAAGTTGTTGGAAAAAGGGGGGATTCTCTCGACCTATTGCTGCTCGCATCATGCCTCACGCGGCTTGTTCTTGGAGAACATTGCGGAAGCGGCGAACGATGCCAAAAAATCGCTGCGCTTGATTGCTTCGCATACCCAACGCGCGGACCATCCGGTGATGCTGCATTTGCCTGAAACCGAGTATTTGAAAGGCTTTACCTTTGAAGTTGTGGGAACTCGATGATTTCTCCTGAAAAAGTCCTCGCGCTCGCCCGTCGCATGCTGGCACTCGGCTTGTGCGAGGAAGATTTGATCGAGAAATTTATCCAGGGCTCGGGATCGGGTGGTCAGAAAATCAATAAAACTTCATCCTGTGTCTATCTCAAGCACGAGCCCACGGGGCAGGAGGTCAAGTGCCAGCGCGAACGCTCGCGCGAGCTGAATCGCTACCTTGCACGCAAGGAATTATGCGATCGGTTCGATCAAATCCAAAATGGCGTGCTCTCGAAACGACAGCAGGAAATCGAGAAGATTCGTCGACAAAAGCGTCAGAAATCCCGACGCCAGAAGCAGCGCATGGTGGCGGACAAGCGCAAGCAATCCGAGAAGAAATCGAATCGTCGCTGTGGCGGCGAGTGAAGATCGAAGATCTTCTCTACGGGTTGGGTTCGGTGGTGGTTGAGGGGGGAGCGCTGTCTTCTGGGAGAATTTCGTTGAGCAAACGCTGCACGCCCATTTCTGCAAATTCGCTTTGCGGGAAAATTTTCTGCGCTTTTAGATACCATGCCATCGCCGAGCCCGTTTGCTTGGGCGTGCGTTTTTCAAACTGCTGCGCGCGACCGAGCGCTTTGGTGAAGTCGGCGACCTTTGGTGCCAGCAATTCGAGCTCACGACCGAGCTTCGGGTCGTCGGGGAACTTCTCGCGCACTTGTGCGAGCTGCTCCCACGCGGCGTAGTCTTGGCCCATTTTTGAAAACTCATTGGCCTTGCCGATCGATGCTTCGATACTGGTGAGATTACCAATGATTTGCTTGAAGGCTTCGAGCCGTTGTGGGTCATTTTGAATCGCGGGGGCGATGCGATATTGCTCGTTGAAAATTTGTCGATAGTTGTTTTCCGAGAGCAGTCGGTCAAAGTCGTTCTTCGCCGTCACTAAGGTGCTACCTGCTTCAATCAACTGATCAAACTCCGCGATGCGTGGGTTCTGTGGCCACACTTCCATGGCTTTTTTGATCTCCTCTCGTGCCTTATCGATCTCATTGGCCGCGACGTGTGTTTTCGCCGTCATGATGTGCATGTTCGACACGCGAGTATACGTGGCAATCGCTGCATCGGCTTTATTGCCGTTGTAGTCGGTCGCCATTTGCTTCATGTTGGCGGAAATCTTTTCGGCCATGGCGTAATCGCGCGCATCAATAGCTGCGAGCAATTTGTAGGACTCACGCACAAACTCTAACACCTTGCGCTTGCGTTCGCGCGGCAGCGTGCGGATGCCGGGCATGAATTCGCCAACCGCGTAGGCTTCGGACAAGCGCTTGGCTGCGGACTCCAACTCGCCTTTTTCTGCGAGGAAATTGAAGGCTTCCACGCCTTTGTCGCAGTCGCGAATGAATTCCGACGAGAAGCTATCAAGGCTTGCCACCGTCGGGCTGAAGCCGACCGATTCATTGAACAGCTTGCTGGTTTCCGAGTTCTTATCGATGTGCAGCTTGCTATCGCCATCTTTCCAAATTTGATTGTAGAATCGCGATGCCATCAGCACGTGTTGGAAGCGACGTTGCATGAAAAACTGCATCATCAGTGCTTGGTATTGAATCTTCGCTTGAACGATTTGCACCTCACCCTTCAGCTCGTTCTTTTTCTTAATGGCTTCAATTTCGACAATGCGCCGCTGCATATCGGCATAGCGCAGAGACTGCACGCCGCGGCCTGGGTCTGTTGCGGCGGTGGATCGTTGTCCCGGTCCACCTTGACCAGCTTGTGCGCCTCGACCTCCTGCTTGACCTCCTTGGCCACCTCCGCCCGTTGTGTTTCCGGTTTGATTGAGGTTAGGGTCGCGCTCGGTAGCCGCCTTCCAGTCTGCCTCGCGGATGACGCGCTGCTTTTCTTCCTCGAGCGCCTGCATCAGCTTCTTCGAGCCCTCAACGTTATTGCGCGAGACCATCGCCACATAGATCGCCTGAGAGAGCGAGTCGCAAAGTTTCGCATCGCCGGGGAAATTCGATGCTTTGGGTAAGAGTTTAAAGGCACCATAGAGGTTCGGACCCGAGGGATTGTGAGGAGAAATGAGCGAGAGAATTTCATCAATCGTTTTGCGATACTCCACGGCTTCCTCCGAGTTGTCTTCAGGCTCATTCAGATAGCGTTCAAAGCGCGCGGCAAAGAGCCGGTTATCAGCAATTGCGAAATTTCGTCCATTGAAAGTCACCGTTTCTGCGGAGGGATCCACAAATGGTATTTCATTGCCGATCACTGGTGCGGCATTTTGTTGTTGAGGTCGGACGATGGTCGTATCGCCACCACCTTGTGCGGGTGCAGGGGTAGGAGCGTTCGGCGGCGGGGTATAGACTTGGGCGAGACAAGTGAGCGAGCTGGCCAGCAACAGGATCGATTTCATGAACAGGCGGGTTTTGGGTTAGAGTCTTTCGATTTGAGTGGCCACGGGAATGCCGCCTTCGCGGAACTTGACCTTGATGGCGTATTTTTGCGCGCGTTCGATGTTGAGGTCATTGAACGAAGAGGGGATTTCGATGCCGATGAGGTCCTCGGAGTTCTCCACTTGCAGCGAGACCACTTGGCCGTTGTCGCGTGGCCAGCGTTGATCGACGGTGCCTTGCACGAGGTATTCATTGCCGCGCAGCGAGTTGCCATTTTCAAGAAATTCCGCCATCGAGAGCGGGGGTGATCCTTTGATTTTGGCAGAACGCTCTCCCGTCAACATTTTGGCACCGAGAAAGGCGACAATGAGAAAAGCGGCGATTCCGATGATGACCGACGATTTCGGTCCTGAGCTGGCACGTCTTGGCATGGTTTTAGAGAGTTAACTGGGTTGAGGGTTTTTGAGGAGCTAAAAAGAATTCATTCCCACTGATGGCGTTTGGCACCCCAGAGAGCTAGGATCAAACCTACGGCAACATGCAATCCAAGCAAGTAGAAACACATCTCTTGTGGGGTGATGCTGGTGGAAATCACAGATTTGACGGCAAGATTGCGTGAGGTCGCGAGCGCTTCCACGGAGCCCGACCATGCCCAATAGGCGGAGATGAAGGGGCGTGTGATCGTTTCGATTTTTTCGGGCAAGGCGAGCACGGCTCCTGAGAGCGGAAGCTGGAAGCCGACCAGGTAAATCGACAGCAACGAAGCTTGTTCGGCGGTTTTCATCATCGCCGAGATGCCGAGGCATACGGAGGTCATGGCAGCATTGCATAGCAACAAAAACACCGCGTGCTGGGCGAAGTTGCCATCGAAGGGCGAAAAGAAGTTCACAAAAATCGCCATCCACAGCGATTGCGCAATGATCAAGCAGGAGAGAAAGGCAATCTTGCTCGCAAGGTAGGCGGTGGGACGCAGGCCGCCGAATTTTTCTTTTTCGTAGATCAATCGCTCGCCGGCAATTTCACGCGCGGAGTTGTTTGAACCCATGAGTCCGAGCAGTACGACTTGAAACATAATGATGCCCGAGAGCGCTGAACCGGCTTTCATGTTGTCTTGTCGAACGTTTTGCTGCTCGGCAAGTTCGAGCATCACGTCGGTCTGTCGCATATCGGAGAGCGAGCGCAGTTGCACATTCGCTTTATCGCTGAACAAGGAAACCAAAATCGGGAAGCAGATCATGATGGCGAGCTGCAGGAAGACTTGTCCACGATCGCGGAAAAAAATGCGCCAGCGTCGCGAAAGCAGGGTCGTGAACTGACTGATGATGCCAGGGGTGCTGATGTCTTCTTCCTCTTCTTCTTCGACTGGCTTTTCATCTTCTGTCGCAACAAGTTTTTTGGGCAACTGCAGAGTGCCATCGGCGAGATTTTTTTCCCGCTGTTTCTCGATTTTGGCGTAGTAGGCTTCGCGATGCTTCATCCATGACGACTGCCAGCGGGTCGACGGCTGCTTAGCAAGGCGCGGGTAGATTTCTTCGGTATCAGACACAGAGAAGTAGTGCGCGAGCATGTCGGGCGGTCCGTGAAAGGCGACTCGTCCTTCGTGCAAAACGAGGATGGAGTCGTAGAGCTCAAAGTGCGCCAGCGAGTGTGTGACGGACAGCACGATGCGTCCTTCTTTGCGTGACAGATCATGCAGCAGTTTGACAATTTCCCGCTCCGAGCGCGGATCGAGGCCTGAGGTGACTTCGTCGCAGAGCAGGATTTTCGGGTCCGAAACCAGCTCCATCGCGAGGCCGAGTCGACGCTTTTGTCCGCCGGACAAAACTTTGACGGGACGATCCGCAATGGCGGTCAGCCCGGTTTCTTCGAGGGCGCGGTCGATGCGTGCGTCGAGCTCTTCATTGTTCTGCGTTTTGATGCGCAGACGCGTTGCGGCTTCCACCGATTCATCGACGGTGAGCGGATCGTAGGCGATGGAAAACTGAGGCACATAGCCGATTTCCGATGGGGCGAAGTCGTAGCCGTCCGAGAGGCTTTTGCCGTTCCATAACAAAGTGCCACCGCTTTCGGCATTCAGTCCGGCGATGGTTTTGAGCAAAGTGGTCTTGCCACAGCCCGAGGGACCGACGATCGCAGTAAAATGCCCGCGCGGGATTTTGATCGAAACATGGTCGACGAGATTGACCTCTTCGCCATCTTTTTGAATGGAAAAACAAACTTCCTGTAATTCGAGCATAGGAGTGGAACGCATCGAACCATCAAACTCTTTCGCTGACGAGTCGGAAATTTTCGAATTTGTCAGCAAGTGTTTTTTCCTAGTGATCGGTATTCATCTGCTTTTTGCGCAGCGAGACCAGGTAGAGGGCAATCGCCGACCAGATCATCACAAAGGCGATGGTGCGATGGAGGGTCATCGGTTCGCCATAATGCAGCCAACCGAGCAAAAATTGAATCGAAGGCCCGATGAATTGCAAAATGCCCAAAGTCGATAGGGAGATGTTTTTTGCCGCAAAACCGAAGAGCAACAAGGGCGTGGCAGTGGCGATACCCGTGCAAACGAGGAGAATGCTTGTTGCGTTCAACGTTTGCAGCGAGTCAAGGATCGTCGGCGTTTTTACAAACAGCCAAATGATGGCGATGGGTACCAGCAACAACGTTTCCACACACAAGGCTGGTAGGGATTCCAGTGGCGATTTTTTGCGCACAACGGCATACAGAGAAAAGCTCAAGGCAAGCGCGATGGCGATCCAAGGAAAACCTTGTTGCCCCTGAAATTGTAAAATCACCCCCATAAGCGCAAGCGCGATGGAGACTTGCTGCAAGCGATTCTGGCGTTCTCCGAAAAATAGAAATCCAAAGAGCATGTTGAAAAATGGATTGAGATAGTATCCTTGCGCTCCTTCAATGATGTGCCCGTTTAAGGTAGCCCAGACATATAATAGCCAGTTATCGGCGAGCAAAAAACCGGAGAGCAAGTGCCACAGTACGACACTTGGTCGACGCAGCTCGCGCAAGGTCGAGAAAGCACGCCCTTTGACTGCTAATATTGCCCATAGCATGATCAGCGACCACAGCGTACGATGGGCGATGATGGTGGTCGGTGGAATTTCTGATAACGATTTCCAATACAAGGGAAGAATCCCCCAAAGGAAAAACGCCCCCGCTCCCGCGATCAATTCACGAGAGGAAGGCGTTGATGTAGATGAGTGATGCACTTCGCCTGCGATAGGGCAAGCCGCTGTCTTACACAAGCGAAATGCCCTCGCGATCGACCGCAAGGGTTACAGGCGTTGGATCACTTTTTCTGCGGCGAAGCGTGCTTTGGGTGCGGTGGCGTATTTGTCGAGATCACTGCGGTAGCCCAAGGCGCAGGCGACGCGGGTGCGATAGCCACTGCCTTCCAGTCCGAGGATTTGATCGTAGCTCGCAGCGGAAATGCCTTCGAGTGGGCAGGTGTCGACACCGAGCACGGCAGCGGCTGTCATCAGTTGGCCGAGTGCGATGTAGACTTGGCGCGTATTCCACTGTGCCATTTCTTCGGCGCTCATGGCACCCGTAAATTGCTGAATCATTCCTTGCAGAGGCGCAAGCTGATCGATGGGAGTTTGCTGGGTAATCGCGAGGCAGTTGATCCATTCTTGGATGTCGGCCCCTGTGATGACCTCTTTGGCGGCGAGCACCACAAAATGCGAGGCTTCGGTGACTTGCGGTTGGTTCCACGATTGCGCACGGAGTTTTTCGCGCAAGTCTTTGGAGTCGACGACAAGAAACTTCCACGGCTGGAGGCCGAAGGAGGACGGGCTCAGGCGTGCCGCGTCGAGCAAGCCGTCGAAGGTTTCACTCGCGATGATTTTTTTCGCGTCGAAGGCTTTGGTAGCATAGCGCCATTGCAGCGCTTGGGTCAGTTCGGTCGGTGTCATGATGGTTGTGTTCAGGAAATTTCGAGTTGATAACGGGGGAGGGAGGAGTCGATCTCACGAGACCAGGCATCGATGCCCCCACGCAGCACGCGGGTATTTTTCATGCCGTGTCCGAGAAACCACGCGCAGGTATCGAGCGCATGCTTGCCGCTGTGATCGTAGAGGATGATTTCTTGATCGGGGTTGGCGGCGAAAAGTTGCTGCTGGTATTCTTGCGTGAGAAATTGACTGCCGGGAATGGCGACTGCTTCGTGTTCTTCGCGCGTGCGACAATCGAGCAGGACGGGTGGGGGACTTTTTTGCAGTCGGGCGGCGACCTCTTGCGGCGTCAGCAGCAGCGCGAGATCGTGTTCGTAGGCCGCTTGCAAATGGGCAATCATTTCGGCGGGATCGATGCCGCCATTGCGTTCGCACAAGCCCGCAAGGGTCTCATTCGGAGAAAATCCGCAGGACTGACAACCGCCCAAGTGGTAGCGCGCAAAAAGCGCCCGACGTGCCCCCGGGAGCTCGTCCATGATCTGTCCCATGGTCGTTTCTGGTGTGATGGTCATGTTTGCTGCGAGCGAAGATAGACGGGAAAAGAAAAATTTCCACTGTTTCTCTGCAAAACCTTGTGCCATACTCGTGCTCGCCGATGAATCAAGACGACGAACTCAAAATCCCCTTGCTGCCGAATTTGATGACAGCAGGCAATCTGTGCTGCGGATTTCTCGCGGTTCTTTCGGTGTTTTATGGTGTGATGGAGGCATCGAAAACAGGCACCTACAATTTCATTGAGGCGAAGAAGTACTATGAAATGGCGATCTTGCTGATTTTTGGTTCGTGCATTTTTGACCTGCTCGATGGTCGTATGGCACGACTCACCGGTCAGGATTCTCCTTTCGGTCGTGAGTTTGATTCGCTCGCCGACATCGTATCTTTTGGCATGGCTCCAGCAATGCTTCTGGCCAAGGCCGTGTTGTTTCCGCTGCCCAATAATGTCGGATGGGGCATCGCTTTGCTTTATCTGCTCTGCGGTGCGATGCGACTCGCGCGTTTCAACTGTCTCGCCGTGATGCCGAAAAAACCGGGCGATAATGGTGATTTCACTGGCATTCCCATTCCCATGGCCGCGGGATTTATTGCTTCTCTGACGATTTTGATCATCAATTTCGAAGAAACCGATCGCGACATCGGTTGGTGGAAATACCTGCTTGCTGCGACGATGTTTGGCCTCTCGCTGTTGATGATGAGCAAGGTTCGCTATCCCAGTTTCAAAAAAATCGACTTCCGCACTAAGGGTTCGATCTGGTCTGTATTGGCCATTGCCATTGTCTTGGTCTTGCTGGTCCGCTACCGCTACGCCGGCCCTGTGGTGGTTTTTAGTCTTTACCTGATTTATGGCTTGGTGCGCCCGCTCATTTCCCGCCGATGGCAAAAGGATATTGAGTGGGAAGATGATGAATCGGAACCGGAGATGAAGGAGTGAGTGAGATTCGGCTCATCGTTGGACTCGGTAACCCGGGTCGACAGTATGAAGGGACCCGACACAATGTCGGCTTTATGGTGCTCGACCGCTGGGTCGCGGCTCTCGGCGAGTCGTTTCAGTCCAATCCTCGCTGGGAATGCGCTTTCGCTTCGCTGCCCTCGCTGGGAGTGAAAGCGATGAAGCCGCTCACGTTCATGAATCTCAGCGGTCGCAGTGTCGCAAAAGTAATGCGCTTTCATCAATGGAAACCAGAGCAAGTTCTGGTCGTCTATGATGACGTCGCGCTTGATCTCGGGCGTCTGCGCCTGCGTGAAAAGGGCAGCCACGGCGGGCACAATGGCATTCGATCGATGATCGAGCATCTCGGCACCGATGTCTTTCCTCGGCTCAAACTCGGCATCGGTGGCGCGGAAAAATCGACGATGGTCGGCCATGTTTTAGGGAAATTCCGCGAGGAGGAGCAAGAAACTTTGCAAAACATGCTTGCCACCGCCGCAAATGCCGTACAAGATTGCCTTTCCCGAGGCGTTGCCGCCGCGGCAAATCTCTACAACAAGGTATCATCGTTCTCAACACCAAGGGAACAGAAGGCGGCGTCGAAGAACTTGTCGGCGTAGTTTCGAAAGAAATGGAAGCCGAAGGCGCATCCATCGGCGATGTGCAAGACCTCGGTCGTCGCAAATTTGCCTACACCTCCAACCACATGGAGTCCGGCCATTATGTCAATTACAGCTTCACCGCAGAGCCAAGCTCGCTGGAGAAAATCAAAGGCCGCTTGCGCTTGAATAACCAAGTGCACTTGCAGTATTTCCAACGCAAGTCCTAAACCTCGGGAGAAAATTGTTCTCCTGAACAGTTTTTTCGCTTGACGTTTTTTTCTGAATTCTTAATTTGTCTGCATTATGGCGAATTTGAACAAAGTCTTGTTGCTGGGCAACCTCACACGTGATCCCGAGCTGCGCTATACCCCTAAGGGGACGGCCGTAGCAGATATCGCTGTCGCGATCAATCGGGTGTGGAACAATGAACAGAATCAGCGTCAGGAGGAAACCACTTTTGTCGACATCACGCTCTGGGGTCGCCAGGCAGAAATTGCGCAGCAATACCTCACCAAAGGCCGCGGTGTTTTCATCGAAGGCCGTCTGCAGATGGATTCTTGGGAAGACAAAGCATCAGGTCAAAAACGCAGCAAGCTCAAGGTCGTGGCCGAGAACTTGCAGTTCATGCCCGATGGCAAAGGCAACGCTGGTGGAGGATACTCCTCGAACAGTGGAGGTTCTTCATCGACTCCCGCTCGTTCTTCCAATCCAGCGCCAATGCATGGTGCCAGTGCCGACGACAGCGGTTTCCAAGAAGAAGACGATATCCCGTTCTGATCGAGCAAATCCCGAAATCTTTTCTCACTTCCCAAGCGGCCCTCAAAACAGGGCCGCTTTTTTCATCAGTGGCGGAGCTGTCTCGCCTCCCAGCCTCATCAAAATGGCCCGATAGAGACGTAGGTCGGTAGGTCGGCGCATCCTATGACGTCTGGTGAAGTTGAATGAAATTCTCGTCTCTCTTCCGAATAAAATTGGCAATTCTGCAATTCTGTCACCCAGCAGCCCAAATGCCGAGTAGCGCCGGAACTCTGGTTCGATTCCATTGCGTCGAGCAAATTCCTTTTCCCCCGATCGGACACGGTGATCGAGCCTGGGAAAGCCGTGCTCTCTAAGGAAGACAAAGAGCTACAGTTTATCTCGAGCGAGGGAAGCCGAGTTGACAGAATTTTAAATTTTCTGAATCAATAGAGAAGGAGATGAGCTCCTATTCGGACAACCTGAACGAAGCGGGATCGGAATGGAGGATCGCGGGATGATTGCCATGGCGAAATTCGGAAATAATCGAAAAAAATCGGAAAAAATCGAAAATTCTGTCAAAACCAGAGTCGATGGCCAGCTGGCATTCCGATCAGGGAAGATTCTCCTCCTCGCTTGATCGCCGAGCCAGCTCGCCCGCAACTTTCTTCTTGCCTCCCAGCGTCCGATTCGCTAGAAAAGCAACATCACTAGCAAAGCTCCAACTCTGTTAGCCCGCGCCTTCGCAAACGTAGGTTTTGTCTGAAAAATCGACAATCG
>RDYF01000063.1 GCA_004293285.1 Verrucomicrobiota bacterium
CTCGTTTTGTACTAGCAAAATCTGATCTTTCATCGTGAAATGTCGGCGCTGTCTTAGCCGTATGATGACAAAAGGTCAAAGCAGACCTGCCACTTTGCCCGGTTTTTTTCTCAACGCCTCCAAACCCATGCTTTCTTTCCTCCGCTTTTTGCTTTTCTTCTCGCTGTTCTGCCCGCTTGCGCGCGCGGAACTAATCGCCCGCTTTGAGTCATCGGCCGGCACAGATCTCCGAGTCGATCGACTCCCCGCTCTGTGGCTCGAAGCAGGCGAAGCCCCCACCGCCTTCCTCTCCGCAGGACGCTTTCAAGTCACTTGGTCGGGCCAACTCATCCTCGAAAAACGCCAACGTCTGTTTTTTTCTTTCGCCGGACAAGGCCAAGCCCAACTGAAGATCGATGGCAAGGAGGTCCTCCATGAACAAGGCACTCTCGGTACATCACGCTCAGCTCGCATCCGATTGAATCCCGGCGCACATGACATCGAAATCAGCTACCAGTCGTCCGACGACGGCAGCGCGTGCTTCCGGTTGTTCTGGCAAGAGCACAAAGGACAAAAGCAAAGCATTCCCGCCACCGCCTTTCGCTTTGCGGAAAATGCAGATGTCACCACAGCACAGCAAAAACGCCTCGGACGAGAATGGTTTGCTCAACTCCACTGCATGAAATGCCATCAGAGCGAAAGCAGCATCGGCCCCCGTCCGATGCCAGAATTGCAGGAAATGGCTCCGTTGCTCGTGCAAACGGGCGACCGACTCCAGGAATCCTGGCTGCGCGCCTGGCTCCTCGACCCTCGTGCCCTGCGCCCCGGAACCCCCATGCCGCAACTCTTCGACCCCAAGGATCCGGAGAGCACGCAGAAAATCGCCGACTTAGCAGCTTTTCTCAGCGCAATGTCCACCACTCCCTCTCGCTCGAAGGAAGCGATCGACGAAAAAACGGTGCTCGCTGGTGGCGCGAAGTTTCACCAACTCGGCTGTGTCGCCTGCCATACATTGCCCGATGCGACCAAGCCCGATCTCAGCGGCAAGCGCATCCCCCTTCATCACGTCAGCGCGAAGTTCCAACCAGGCGTTCTCGCAAGTTTTCTGAAAAACCCCAGCGCCTATGCCCCACATCGCGGCATGCCCGATTTCCGCCTGAGTCCAGAAGAAGTCGCCCAACTCAGCGCTTTCTTGCAGGCACGCGCCACAGCACCACTGCCCGCCTTTCCCAATCTCCAAGGAAATGCCGACCGCGGGAAAAAAATCGCTAGCGAACATCACTGCTTCGCCTGTCACGCTGGCATGCCAATACCTGAAAAAATCACCACCCCCTCGCTGGAACGGATTTTCCAAGTCGACTGGAGCACAAAAGGTTGTGTCGCCCCTGCATCACCCACCCCTCACCCCGGCATCCTTGTCACGGAGTCCCAACGCCAAGCTCTTCTTGCCTTCCGCGCTCACGGCATGACCTCTCTGTCGCTACACGATGAAGCCGAATCCGCCGAAAGAAAGTTCCACTCGCTGCGCTGTGATGCTTGTCACGCGCGTGACCAAGTCCCAGCTTCTCTCGATCGACATCATGCCGAATCTTCGCCACTGGTTGCTCACCTTCCTCACGCCGAGGAAAAACTCGATCAGTCACGACCTCACATGAGTTTCATCGGCGAAATGCTGCGAACCCCACACATGCAACAAGCCATCGCGGGCCAGCTGCCGAAAAAAACTCGCCCCTGGCTGGAAATGCGCATGCCTTCTTATGCCGCCCATGCTGCCGCGATGAGTCACGGCATGGCACGCTGGCATGGCATCAACCCCCAAGAAACCTCAAGCCTCTCCCTCGACCCAGCACTCGTTACGGCAGGTCAAGATCTCCTTTCTAGCGAAAAAGGCTTTGGCTGCTCTACCTGTCACGGACAAGGTGACACCCCACCCACCGCCGCCTTTGAAGTCCAGGGCATCTCTTTGGAATTGATCGGCCAACGCCTCCGCCACGAATGGTACCACCGCTGGATGGACAACCCCGGATCGATCACACCCGGCACTAAGATGCCCCAATACGCTCCCGCCGGAAAATCACCGAATCCCTTGTTCCAAAACGACGCTACCAAACAGTTTGAGGCCATCTGGCACTATTTGCAGTCGATTCAACCTCAATAACTGTCCAATCCTCATACGACAACCTCGTTCGCTCACCCCGCGCTTCACCCTATCGGGTGAATGGTTTGATGAAATGTCCGAGGCGGATTGCGCGTTTGTTTATCGCGAAGCCGATGGGCTAAGCTAAACATCATGATCTACCATTGCCAAATTCTCTTCTCGCTCTTGGTGCTTACTTTTGTGAGCAATGTTTCTCTTCTGGCCAACCCACCCGCCATTCCCCATGAAGCAATCACGCGCGCCAAAAGCATGCTTCCTCCCGGAAAAAAAGTGGTATTTCTCGGCGATAGCATCACCCAGGCAGGTGATTACCTCGTCGACCTCCAATGCGCGCTGTTTTCTCTCGGCATCAGCCATCATGCCATCAATGTCGGCCTTTCGAGCGAAACCGCTACCGATCTCACGGAACAGGAAAATCTCAGTCATGTCCAAGCGCATCAGTTTCCGCGCCCTGCCATCAGCGCGCGACTTTCGCGGGTGCTCGCTACCACAAGCCCCGACATCCTTTTTGTCTGTTATGGCATGAACGACGGCGGTGCACTGCCTCAGGACGAGCTTGGACTGAAACGATACCAAGACGCCATGTCCTCGCTGCGCCAGCAAGCTCTGTCGGCAGGTGTGCGACGCGTCGTTCTCTGCACTCCGCCGGTGCATGATAGCAAAGGCAATCCGAGTCTGGCAGGTCATGACGCCAATCTCTCGTGGATTTCCACACTCCCATGCGCCAAGCTCTGGAGCAGGGACGCAAAACAGATCCCCAGTTCACACTCTCGCCCGATGGCACGCACCCCGACCGCAATGGCCACTGGATTATGGCGAAACAGATTCTTCGTGATTTTTTTCTCCTTCCTGAAATCACCGCCCTCAAAGTCGAAGATCTCTTTCCTTCCTTCGGAAAAGAAATTCGCTCTCTCGTGCGCCAACTCACCGACCGACGATTCGCCTACTGGATGTCGCTCATCCCCCACCAGAGACCCGGAGTGATCGGCGGACCAGATCAACGAGTCAAGATCGATCGCGCCGCATTCGAGAAAGATCAAGCTTCCGACCTGCGAACGATCCACGCCCACTGGCTGCGCGCGAAAGCGACTGCGACGATGAACCGACTACAGATCAGCGAACCCCAACTGATCTACACCGATGAGCAAATACCCTACACCATGGATGCCAGCTGGGCTACGCTTCGTGGAAAAGATGGCGTCACAACCTTTTTTCAGACGGCAATGGAGCATCAACCCTATTTCTACCGTCATCGCGGCAATGCCGATGCACCTTTGCAACAAGCACTCGAACCCTATCAGTTTGATTACCGAGGCACCAATCATACCTGGCCCAGCGGCTGTTGGATGCCCAATCTCTATCAGCATACCGATGGCACTCTCATCGGCTTCATACATCGCGAGGACCTCTACCCCTCGAACGGACGAAGCGATGGCGGCAACAATTTTTTCATCGGACTCGCCAAATCCACAGATGGTGGCGCGAGTTGGGTCTATCTCGGCGATGTCATCGCGACCCGCGGCAACGGCACGAAACGAGACTTTTATGCTAACCTCGGCGGCATTCCTTACCTCATCATCCGCGACGAAGTGTATCTTTATTTCAACGAACACGAAGGCCCGAATCCGACCGACCATCGCCAACTCGCCGTGGCAAAGGCGAAGCTGCGCGATGTCGTTGCAGCAAGGCCTGAGCGCTTGCCCAAGTTCACCAAATACCGCGACGGCCAATGGACTGAGGAGGGAATGACGGGCGCAGGATCAGAAATCATCCCCCACAGTCGTTCTCTCAACGACACCACACAGGCATACGATTTTCACAGCGATGCCACCTACTGCGCTCCACTACAGCGATATTTCATCACAGTACAAAATCATGCCAAACACGAACTCAAACTCTATTCATCAGCCAACGGCATCGACTGGGTATGGGAAAGAGATCTCGCCATGAACCCTGGATGCATGCATCCCTACTCCTCCTTCGTCAGCTTCGATGCCGATTCAGCGCCCGACAGCCATCAAGTTGGTCGTGAGTTTTACCTCTACATCACTCAGAAAAATCTATCCGACTACAAGCAAGACACCATACACCGTTTGAAATTCACAATCAAACCATAGGAAAATCCACAACAACCCCAATCGCCTCTTAGAAAAAACTCCTGCCGATAAATCAAAAAACAAACGACGGATAGAACGGATTTTTCAAAAATTCAAATTTCAGTCTTTCAGTTTTTCAGTTTTTCAGCCTCCCCTCACTCCCAAGCACCAAAGGTGCGCACTACGAAAGCCCAGGGCAACGTCCTGGGAAACGGGCCAACCAAAAAATGCGAGGGCCAACGGCCCGACCTTCTTACCCCAATTCACACGCCCCGAAAAAACGCCAAAGGCGTTACGCCCTCCAGCCCAGGGTTGGTCGCACGACAGAAGACCTACCCTGGGACCAACACAACAACACCCATCCGCCCGAACAAAAAACTCTCCACATCCCAGACCCTCCCGACCCTCCCGACCCTCCCGACCTTCCAGACCTCCCGACCTTCCAGACCTCCCGACCTTCCGACCTTCCGACCTTCCGACCTTCCGACCTTCCGACCTTCCGACTCCACGTCGCAACGCGACGATTCAATCGGAGCCCACGATTTCAATCGTGGGTTGACGCCCCCCATAAAAACAAATCGCATCCCGGCAGGGTCTTCTTCATCCCGGCAGGGATCTCAGCCTGTAGCCGGTGGTTCGTGAGGAACGAGCGACACCACCGGATCCAAGTCCCCAAGGTCAACGCATCCCGGCAGGGGTTTCTTCATCCCGGCAGGGATCTCAGCCTGTAGCCGGTGGTTCGTGAGGAACGAGCGACACCACCGGACCCAGGTCCCCAAGGTCAACCCACCCCGCAGGGGCTTCTTCATCCCGGCAGGGATCTCAGCCTGTAGCCGGTGGTTAGTGAGGAACGAGCGACACCACCGGACCAGGTCCCCAAGGTCAACGCATCCCGGCAGGGATGCCAGCAGGCTTTCACCCCTGCTAGGATTCTTGGCTAAGGGTGACCAAAATCAGTGGTATCGCCCCTACGTATCTCAGCCACTGGCTAATCACTCATGCCCCTCTTGGTGTAAGGAA
>RDYF01000064.1 GCA_004293285.1 Verrucomicrobiota bacterium
AGGTGGTGGTAGGGTTTTTCATGATTCGTTTTTTGCATACTCGTATTCGCGTGAAGGACATTGAGGCTTCGATTTCGTTTTATCGGAAACTGGGGTATGTGGAGGGGGTGCGCAAGGCTTCGCCGCAGGGGAATCAGTTGGCTTTTTTGGAGTTGCCGGGGAATGATGTGTTTTTGGAACTGTGCTACTCGCCCGATTACACCGCCACTTGTCCGGAGGACTTGATGCACACTTGCCTTGGTGTGCCGGATATCATCGCGTATTGCGAAAAGGTCGAAGCGGCGGGCATTGAGATCTGGCCATCGGGGTGGCGGGAGAAATTTCTAAAAATGGCCTTTGTCACCGATCCCGATGGCTATGAGGTCGAGATCCTGGAGCGGCCTTGATTTGATTTCTGCTCCCTCCGAGGATTTGCGCTTGGCATTCTAGGGAACTGCGCTTTGATGGTGCCGATGTTTTCTTCCAAGCAACTGAGTGACGAGCAAAAGGCGACCCTGCACCAATGGGCCGATGATGGGGCAACCATGGCCGAGATTCAGAAGCGCATGAATGAGGAATGGCAATTGCGCCTGACTTACATGGACACGCGATTTTTGATTCTCGACTTGGGCATTACGCTCAAACGCTGTGCCGGGATTGGGCGATGGAAGCGTGCAGGTGAGTCGGGATGAAATCGTGATTCCTGGAATGATGTTTAGTGGCAAAGTGACCTTTTCCGATGGTCAGCGTGCGGCATGGTATGTCGATGAAGCGGGTCGGTTAGGCCTTGATCCGCAAGTGCCGGGCTATCGTCCGACACAAGAGGACATCATGGCGTTTCAGCAAGAGCTCCGCAATATCTTGCGTTGATCGATGGAATCAGGCTTGATGGCGAGCGGATCTGGTGGATGTTAGGAACATGGATCCCTTGACACATGGTTTGTTAGGCGTAGCAGTGGCCGTGGCGGTGGCGCCCAAAGAGCATCGACGGGCGGCGGCGGTGGTGGGTTTTTTGGCGGGGGAATTTCCCGATTTGGATGTTTTTTTGCGTTCCAAGGATGACCCCTTGTTTGGCCTAGCGATGCATCGGCATTTTACGCATTCCTTGCTGATGGTGCCAGTCATCGGCATGGCCATGGCGTGGTTGGTCGCGCGGGTGCATCGATGGCGCGGTGGTGATAGCAGTGTCAAAGCGCTGGCGGGAGCGGGGATGTTGGCGGCTTTTAGTCATGCCTTTTGCGATGTCTGGACAAGTTATGGGACGCGGTGGTTTTGGCCCTTTTCCGACCAGCGTGTTTCGTGGGACTGGATTTCGGTGATCGACCCTTTGTTCACCTTACCGCTCTTGCCCTTGGTGGTGATCGGCGTGATGCGTCGATCCCGGGTGTGGATGTTCCGTGCGATGATTTGGGCGGTGTTTTATCTCAGCCTTTGCGTGGTGCAAAAGCATCGAGTGATGGATGCAGCGCGTGCTGTGGCGGCTGAGCGTGGGGATGCGTATGAGCGGCTGACGGTGAAGCCTTCCTTCGGAAACATCGTGGTGTGGCGGGCCCTTTACGAAGTGGGAGGTCGTGCGGAAGTGATGAGTTTTCGTGCGGGAAAAGAGGTGAGCTTGTTGGGGCAGAGTCGGGCATCGCTCGTGCGGTTGGCGGATTTGCCGCAGATCAATGGCGACAGTGTGTTAGGGCGCGACATTCGGCGTTTCGCGCATTTTTCCGACGATTGGCTGGCGTGGCATCCTGAGCATCCTGGGGTTTTGGGTGACTTGCGCTATGCCTTGCGGCCCGATGTCGTTTCGCCACTATGGGGCATCAAGGTCGATCCTCGAGTTCCGGATCGGCATGTGGCGTTTCTGTCCTTCCGCAGTACGCGAGATGAAGGATGGGAAGAGCTGTGGGCGATGATTGTGAAGGAAGATTAGGTCGGAAAGTCTGAAGGTCTGAAGGTCTGAAAGTCTGAAGGTCTGAAGGTCTGAAGGTCTGAAGGTCTGAAGGTCTGAAGGTCTGAAGGTCTGAAGGTCTGAAGGTCTGAAGATGGAAGATGGAAGATGGAAGATAGGGAAGATAGGGAAGAAATTTTGGATCCTACTTCGCTCGTTGAGCTTCGAAGGACAAGTTTTGAATGTTGGATTTGGGTCTCACACGAAGGCGCTAAGACACGAAGGAGGGAAGATGGGGGGGATTTGAATTTCAGTATTTCAGACTGCGGGAATTTTTTTTGAACTTGATTATGTGATCGCTCTTCTTTAATGTGCTTGTGACGTTCTTCTTCATCATGAATCCAAAACACGAAATTCACGAAAAAAGAAGTCTACAGATACACCACATGGTGGCACAGCGATTTTTCGAAGATCCTGCGCATGTGATTGATTGTGGATTAACGAATCTGAAACGCTGGAAGCAGAATGGCGTGGACTGCGATGATTTTATGATATGGGAACAAATTCTGAAATTCTCTCCACTGCGTATTCCGGAAATTCTCAAAGATACGAGCGCAGAAGCGACTCGGTTGCGCCAATCCTCTCCTTTCGCTGGGCTCATCTCTGAGGATGAGAGGCGCGAGATTCTCTTCACAACGCGATGAATGTCGAACAACTGCGACACATCTTGCGCGCAGCGGCAGCGGTGACCGGTGAAAAGGTATTTATTGTGATCGGTAGTCAAGCGATCCTAGGTTCTCACCCGGACGCACCACGCAGTTTGAGAAGATCCATCGAGGGGACACCTACCCCAAAGACAATCCAGACAAGGCAATTGACGTGGATGGGGCCATTGGCGAGCTTTCGCCATTTCATTATCAATTCGGTTACTACGCTCACGGTGTGTCTCCCGAAACAGCCATACTACCCAGTGGATGGGAGCAGCGATTGGTGGAATTGCAAGTCAACGACGCATCCGGGACAATTGGCCTATGCCTGGACAAACACGACCTTGCATTCAGCAAACTCGCCGCAGGACGGGAAAAAGACATGGAATACGTTCGAGAATTGCTCAAGCATCAACTGATCAACCGCGGCAAACTCGTTCGTTTGATCGAATCAGTAGTAGACGAGCAACTTAAAACCACTTTGGATCGAAACTGGAAAATCGTCTTGTCTAAAATGCCTTGAGCCAACATGGGAGATGGGGGATGAAATTTTGAATGTTGAATGTTGAATGTTGAATTAGGAAGGCAGGAGGAGGTGGGCAGTGGGAGATGGGAATTTTTGATGTTGGATGTTGGATGTTGGATGTTGGATGTTGGATGTTGGATGTTGGATGTTGGATGTTGGATGTTGGATGTTGGATGTTGGATGTTGGATGTTGGGGGCGGCGCGCGTTTGTTGTGATGTGGCTCTGAGTGGGGTTATTTTTTTCCTTCGTTGAGCTTGGTGAGGACGGCGGCTTCGAGTTCTTCGTAGAGGGCGGGGTCGTTTTTGAGCATTTCTTTTGCGGCATCGCGACCTTGGGCGAGCTGGTTGCCGTTGTAGCTGAACCAACTGCCGCGCTTTTGCACGATTTCCATTTCCAGAGCGAGGTCGAGCAGCGAACCTGTCGACGAAATGCCTTCATTGAACATGATGTCGAATTCAGCTTCGGCAAAGGGTGGAGCGACCTTGTTTTTCACGCACTTGATTTTGGTGCGATTGCCCATGACCGTGCCATCGGACGCTTTGATTTGGCTGATGCGGCGGATATCGACGCGGACGGAAGAGAAGAATTTCAGTGCGCGACCGCCAGGTGTGGTTTCGGGGTTGCCGAACATCACGCCGATTTTCTCGCGGATTTGGTTGGTGAACACGCAGACCGTGCGAGCCTTCGAGATGAAGCTGGTCAATTTCCGCATCGCGGCACTCATCAGACGCGCTTGGGCGCCGACGGTGGAATCGCCGATTTCGCCGTCCAGTTCTTGTTTGGTGACAAGGGCGGCGACGGAGTCGAGGACGACGACGTCGATCGCATTCGAGCGCACGAGAGCTTCGCAAATTTGTAGCGCTTCCTCACCGGAGGAAGGTTGCGAGACGAGGAGGTCATCGAGATTCACGCCGAGGCGACGAGCGTATTGGGGATCGAGGGCATGCTCGACGTCGATGAAAGCTGCCAATCCGCCGCGCTTTTGTGCTTGGGCGATGAGGGTGAGCGTGAGAGTCGTTTTACCCGAAGATTCAGGGCCGAAGATTTCCACGATACGGCCGCGGGGGAAACCACCGACGCCGAGGGCTCGGTCGATCAGCAAGTTG
>RDYF01000005.1 GCA_004293285.1 Verrucomicrobiota bacterium
TCATGGTGTTCCTTTCAGGTTTTGAAGGTCGCAGCGCCGGTGGTGATCTCGGTCCTGTTCAAATTGCGACCATTCTTTCGCTCTGGGGCGTGGTCATGAGCGCCGTGTATGTCTTGCGCGGATTCCGCAAAACTTTCCAAGGACCTACCGTGAATGCCACGGTCAACGCCACTGACCTGAAGTGGATCGAAAAAGCACCAGCCATCTTGCTTGCTCTCGCGCTGCTCGTGGTCGGTATCTTCCCACGAATCCTCTTGCAACTTCTTCCCTAACGTTTTTTTCGTATGCCAGCCTATTATCTCGAAGCCATTACCGTCACTCTCGGCATCTTTCTGCTTGTTGCTGAGGCTTTTGTGCCGGGCAAACAAAAATCCTGGGTCGGACTCGCCGCGATTGTGGGTCTCCTCGCCGTGCTTGCTTTGACCTTCCGCGCGATCGGACCTGACCAAGCACCTGCGGGCAAAGCCTGGGCATCGTTCGCTCTGTGGGACCTCTATCAGTATACGAGCACAGCCAAGTTTTACAAAATTGTCGCCCTTGTGTCGGCCATTTTTGTGCTGATTCTGGCGATCGACTTCCGCAGTGTGATGGCGCGCTACACCAGCGGTGCGAAGGATGAAAGCGGCACGGCAGAATACTACTCGCTGATTGTCATTGCGACGGCTGCCATGATGTGGATGGCATCGGCCAAACATCTTTCGATGCTTTTTGTCTCACTCGAACTGCTCACAGTAACCTTTTACATTTTGGTTGCCTTCATGAAGCGCAATGTCGGTTCGTTGGAAGCAGGTGTCAAATATCTGATTCTCGGCGCTCTTTCCACGGGCTTCTTGGTGTATGGCATGGCATGGATTTACGGGGCAACCGGCACTCTCAGCATGGAAGGCATTGCCGCTGCCGCCCAGGCAACGCCATCGAACACAGCGCTACTGTTTGGTCTATCGCTGATGATCATCGCCCTTGGTTTCAAGGTTGGTGCCGCGCCGATGCATTTCTGGATTCCCGATGTTTATCAAGGTGCCCCCACTCCCACCACCGCCTTTTTGTCGGTGGGCTCGAAAGCCGCGGGCTTTATGGCACTGATCACAGTGGTCACACCTTTCGCCCAAAGCCCCTATGGCAGCAAAATCTACGGAGTTCTTGCCATCCTCGCCTGCCTGACCTTACTTGTCGGCAATTTTGGTGCCATCCCGCAAAACAACTTCAAGCGCTTGCTGGCGTATTCTTCCATCGCCAATGCCGGATTCTTGTTGCTCGCTCTCGCGGCCAATCGCACGGATACGGCCGACCTGACCTCGCCGCAAATTGTTGGATTTTATTTGGCGGGCTACTTGATCATGACACTCGCCGCATTTTTTGTGCTGAGCATTGTCCGCGTGCAAACCGACAGTGATCAGATTGATGCTCTCGATGGTCTCGCCAAGCGCAATCCCCTCTTGGCCATTGCCATTACCGTGATCATGGCTTCGTTGGCTGGTGTACCACTAACGGTCGGCTTCTTGGGCAAACTTTTCGTCTTCCGCGCCGCGGTCGATGCCGGTATGCACACCTCCGTGATGATCGCAGCCATCACAGCTGCGGCAGGCTTTTACTACTACTTCAAAATCCTTCGCGCCGTCTGGTGGAATGCTCCACACGAGCGCATCACGCTGTCCTTGCGCGGTTCTTCCATTTTCACTTTTGCTCTGGCCCTTCTCACCGTCGCGATTGTTGTTTTCGGATTCTATCCTCAGCCTTTGCTGCAGTTGATCCGCTAATTTCCTTCTCTTTGACTTTTCCTCGATCCGTTCCACTATTTCCCATTCATGAAAACTTCCTACGAAGCTCCTGATACTCTCGCCAAAGCCAACCAGGTCCGCGATGACTACAATGCTGAAGCCAATGATCTTCACGGCGAGCGCATGACTCTGAACATGGGACCATCCCATCCTGCCACGCACGGCGTACTTCGTTTGATCTTGGAACTGGATGGCGAGACGATTATCAGTGCAGATCCCGACGTCGGCTTCTTGCATCGTGGCGATGAAAAAATCGCCGAAAACATGCACTACAATCAGTTCATCCCTTACACGGATCGACTCGACTACTTGGCACCCTTGGCCAACAACGTCGCCTATGCTTGTGCTGTCGAAAAATTGATGGGCTGGGAATTGCCACCACGCGGCCAAGCGCTACGCGTGCTGTGCTGTGAACTCGCCCGCATTTCTGCCCACATGCTCGGGGTCGGCGTGTGCGCCATGGACGTCGGCGCGATGACTGTCTTCCTCTACACTTTCACCGAACGCGAAAAGGTTTACAACCTTTGCGAACAGTTGACGGGCGCTCGCTTCACGACTTCCTACACACGTGTCGGCGGCCAATTGCGCGACATGCCTGCTGGTTTTGAGGAAAAAGTCCGCACCTTCTTGGACGAGTGCAGTGTTACCATCGAGGAAATTGCCAAGCTGCTCGACAAGAACAAGATCTTCATCGACCGCATGGCCGACATCGGCGTCATTTCCCGCGAGGAAGCCATTTCTTGGGGCATGACCGGCCCTAACTTGCGAGCTTCGGGAGTGACTCGCGACCTGCGTAAGGACAATCCCTATCTCGGTTACGAGAAATACGAATTCGATATCCCCATCGCGGAAGAGGGAGATTGCTACGCACGTTATCAAGTGCGCATGGAAGAAATGCGTCAGTCGATCAAAATTTGCCGACAAGTTCTCGACACCATGCCCGAGGGCCCGGTGAACTTGGCGGATAGCAAGTCCATGCTGCCTGATAAGGAGCG
>RDYF01000006.1 GCA_004293285.1 Verrucomicrobiota bacterium
GCCATCATCAACAGCCACTTGCCATAACGCCACGTGTTCATGGTTGCAAAAAATTCACCTTCACGCAAAATTTTAGACGAGACTAACTTTGAAATCAAGAAAAAATCCCAACCACGCATTTCCCCCTCATCCCGGCCCCAACGGGGCCAACGGTGATAGCAAAAGGTGCCCCCGTGCGCCCCCTTGGGGCGCGAATGATGTGTGGGATACGTCGTGTTCCAGGGTGATTTTCTAACAAAAATCACCCTTCGCTGTCACCATTCACACCTTTGGCGTGAGGGCAATCTACATCCCGGCCCCAAAGGGGCCTACGGTGATAGCGAAAGGTGCCCCCGTGCGCCCCTTCAGGGCGCGAATGATGTGTGGGTTGCGCCGTGTTCCAGGGTGATTTTCTGATAGCGAAGGGTGCCACAGGCACCCTGGTATCCGCCCCCCAAAATATCACCCCGCGCCCTGAAGGGGCGCACGGAATTCGGCCTCATCTTTCGTGAAGTTTGAGATGGATTTACCGGCACTGATGCGTTAGAAATTAATGATGCCTCAATCCTTCGCCAACAATCTGACTCATTTGATTTTTTCTACGAAAGACCGCCAACCATGGATTACCGACGATTGGCGCGATGACCTTCATGGTTACATCGGCGGCATCATTCGTCGAAACGGTTCTGATCTGATTTCGGCAGGTTCGGTGGAGGACCACATCCATCTCCTATTCCCTCTGCCACGCACCGTTGCCATCTCCGAAATGGTCAAAGAAATCAAATCAGGGTCCACACGATGGATTCGCGAATCAACTTCTCGCCCCAAAGGATTTTGTTGGCAGGCAGGGTACGGATCCTTCTCGATCAGCTCCTCTCACAAAAAGGCGGTGATCGAATACATCGCGAAACAACGGGAACATCACAAAACTACAACGTTTCAGGAAGAATACCTAAAATTTCTCACAAAAAATGAAATCGAATACGATGTGCGCTACGTCTGGGATTGACCAATATCCCGTGCGCCCCTTTGGGGCGCGAATGATGTGTGGGGCACACCGTGTTCCAGGGTGATTTTCTACAAAATCACCCTTCGCTGTCACCGTTCACGCCCTTGGCGTGAGGAGAGTCTGCATCCCGGCCTCAACGAGGCCTACGGCGATAGCGAAAGGTGCCCCCGTGCGCCCCTTTGGGGCGCGAATGATGTGTGGGTTGCGCCGTGTTCCAGGGTGATTTTCTCACAAAAATCACCCTTCGCTCTCACCGTTCACGCCTTTGGCGTGAGGGGAATCTGCATCCCGGCCCCAACGGGGCCTACGGTGATAGCGAAGGGTGCCACAGGCACCCTGGTATCCGCCGCCCCCAAAAAAACACCCCGCGCCCTGAAGGGGCGCACGGAATCGCCGTCCTCGCCAACACGCCCCCGTGCGCCCTTTCAGGGCGCGAATGATGTGTGGGTCACGCCATGTTCCAGGGTGATTTTCTACAAAAATCACCCTTCGCTCTCACCGTTCACGCCCTTGGCGTGAGTGAACATCTGCATCCCGGCCCCAACGGGGCCAACGGTGATAGCGAAGGGTGCCAGAGGCACCCTGGTATCCGCCGCCCCCCAAAATAACACCCCGCGCCCTGAAGGGGCGCACGGACATCGCTGTCCATGTCTTGAGAATCACCCCCGATCCTCCTTTTCCGTCATCCGCGCCTGATTTCTTGAACATTTCCGACTTCTCGTATAATCATCCACGATCACTTGCCCATTCTCATGTCTCGATTCTTCTGCTTTTTCTCGATCGCTCTCCTTGCACTCTCGCCTGGTTCTTTTGCGGAGGACGTGTATCGTGTGCTGGAACCGGAAAAAAGCGCTCATCTAGTGGAGTCGACTCATTTCGTCGCACGCTGGAATGCCGATGACCATGTTCCGCTCAGCGAAGCAGAAATCCAAGCGGGCCTGGCGTCGTTGGAAAAGGTGCGCGATCTTTATCTCAACAAAATTGGCTTTGTCGAACCCTACGCGGGCGAAAAAGAAAAATACAAAATCAACATCAACATTAGCGACAAAGGCTGGGCCACGGGCAGCGGCACGGGCAGAAATCACCCCGCCATGTGGGTGCATTTCAATGCCTTCAAGCATGTCCCCATTCTCGCTCATGAGTTCACGCATTGCATCCAGTTCGGCGCTCTCGGTTTTCGCGATTCAAAACACGTCGGCTGGTTCTGGGAATCTCACGCCGAGTGGATGGTCCACCAAATGTTCCCCGACACCGCAGGGGTCTCGTTTCAATTGGTCGACTCCCCTCACCTCTACTACGGCACCACACGCAATCGTTATGGCAATTGGCAGTTTTGGGAATTTCTCAAAGACCGCTACGGCTATCCCATCATCAATGACATGTGGTCGAAGTCCGCGAAACCCGGCGACCCACGCCAAGCGAAGGAAGACCCGCTCGGCGTGCTGATGCGGAATCAAAACTGGAGCATCGATGTCCTCAATGATCACTTTGGTCAATGGGCCATGCACAACGCCACCTGGGACTACAAGGACGGCGATGCCCTGCGCAAGGCCTATGGCTCGTACGATGACCGCTCGGGCTCGAAACGACATCGCATTGCCATTCTTGATCCGCTCGATGTCAGTAAAGGTCGCTACCGCATCCCATCGTATTGGGCACCGCAACGCTATGGCTACAATCTGGTCCGACTCATCCCTCAGCCAGGCCAAAAACAGGTGCACATTTCCTTCCGTGGCAAGGTGCAGGAAAAACCCAACGTCGAAAAATGGGGCAATTATGAGAACGAACCGAGCGAAATCACCATGCCTGGCTCAGATTGGCGCTGGGGCGTCGTGGTCGTCGACCCCGAGGGCAAACCTCGCTACAGCCCCTTGCAACGCGGCGCTTCGGGAAAACTCACGTTTTCTCTCACCGGCAAGGAAAAGGAAATCTGGCTCTCGGTCTGCGCGACGCCTACAGTCTATCAATCGATCATGTGGGACCAAATGTATTACACGATTTATCGCTATCCTTGGGCGATTGAAATCAAAGGCGCTACACCGCGCGGCAGTGGCCCCGCCGAAGACGTGACCGGCAGAACTGGCGCTCCTCACCCGAATGGCGGTGGTTGGGTCGACTCGACCGCCAAGGTCGCCGCGACAGCATACGTCGC
>RDYF01000096.1 GCA_004293285.1 Verrucomicrobiota bacterium
CGCCCTGCTTGCTGGTCACAACAAGCTGGCCATTGGCATCATTGCTGTAAGCGAAAGTGGTAGCGGTGCCGTCGGCGTTCTCCATCCACGCGATGCGTCTCAGGGGTCAGTCCTCGCATGGTAACATTTTGATTTTTTGTTAGGCTTTAAACGTTGCATTATCAATAGAAAATGAATTTGCCGGAGGTGTCACTTTTCGGTGTCGATTCTTGGCTGTGTTGTTTATTTCGTTAGGAAATAGGTTATTTGAGTGCCGTAAGGTTATGGAGTCTCTTGGTGATGGAGTCATTCTCGATCACACTTGGTAAGGGGAGTATGTCTTCGCAGAACGAAATTGAGCCACTTCATTTGACACAAAAT
Source organism: Verrucomicrobiota bacterium (assembly GCA_004293285.1). GTDB lineage: Bacteria > Verrucomicrobiota > Verrucomicrobiia > Verrucomicrobiales > Akkermansiaceae > UBA956. The sequence continues at coordinate 361 of RDYF01000096.1, forward strand.
CTCCTTTTCCTCCATGGGGAATTTTGATAGGTGTTTTTCATGCACAGAAGCACTACGCCGTTCACGCTCTCCACTCGTGGAGTTGGCGCTCGCGTGGTCGGAATGCCACTTTCGGCAGTAAAAAGCACGGAAAATCAACGTTTTTCCAGGGTAGCAAAGTATTACGGCTACCGTTACTACCACCCCCAAACAGGACGGTGGTTGAGCCGTGACCCGCTAGGGGAACCTGGTCACGATCTGATGCTTGAGATGTTAGATGCTTCTGGAGTCGATCAAGAGGAAAAACTGACAACGGATAATCTCTACAACTTCGTATTTAATGACTCAATCAATCAATATGACATAAACGGAGAGTGGGTGGTGCCAGTGCTCCGGGGTATTGTGGCAATCGGAGGAGCGATTGGAATGCAGATAGCTAAAAGAAAGGCTAAACAAGCAGCCGAATGTGCTGCGATCCATGCGGCATATAAAGCGGCGGAAAAGCAGGCAACCGGTTGCAAAGCATGTCTAACATGTCCGGAATATGTGAAGCTGCTAACGGCACGAACCGCTGAAATCGGCGGTCGGGCTTTGTATTTGAAGAAGAAGTGCGATTACAAACTTCCCGGCAGCATTGCTGCAAGGAGTAAGAAAAAGGAAACAAATCATAGAACGGAGTTAGCCAACAAGGTGAAGGCTTTCGGTAACTGCGCTGCACACGCGGCCAGAGAGAATTGCGCGAATCTGCAACAACTTCCGAAGTTTTGATGCCGCTTCCAACCAAAGAAGATATTAGCCCGACATCAGGAGCAGATCTTGATGAATGTGCAGCTCTTGAGCACTTCTTCGGTAAAAACCAAAGTGAAGCCTCAACCTTATTTTTCGAGAACCCAGAATATTTTGCGGATGATTTGATGTGGATGGGAAGGAAGGCATTCGCCTTTTACTTCCCGTCGTTGGAGCCATACATCATCTCGAAAGAAAGTGCGGGAGACGCTGACATTATCAACGCACTAATCGGAATTCTAAAAGCTCGCCTAGACGATGATCCAGTCTCAATCAAGGACTGCCATACGCCAGTCTTGCGTGTATTGATGTTTGCCCGCGAAAATCTCGAAAAGTTTCAAGTCGATACGTGCGTCAATGGGGATGTTGCAGGTGAGTTGTCTGATCTTATTGAGAGGGTTCAAACACTTGGCTTTGCTGACACCTAACCCTGGGGCGAGTCAACGGCAACCCGGTCGAGGAGTAAACGACCACTCCGTCACGCTCTCAGGGGTCAGATTCGGTGATGAAATCCATAAATGGGGTCAGCAACTGTCTTCCCAGTGGTCAGTCCTGAATGGCACGTGCCCGGGGTCAGTCCTTGGATTTAAGTATTTTTTCATATTTCTTCATAAGCTTTGCCCCCTTCTTTGCTGTTTTGATCGAGTTTCGCGACCTTGCTCATGCCAGCAGGATGTCCCATCACGAGGCGGTTAGCAATCCATTCTTTGCTCACAGCGCAGTGTTTCTTCACCATCGCGGCCAGAAGTGCTTTTTGCCAAATTCCCTTGCGCTGCTGCGCCAGACTTTCCCGCTCGACCTCGTAGCCGATTTCCGCCGCGATCATGACAATCAGGCGCTACGCATCGGCCTCTTTGTGCGCTTTGACCACGGCTCCTGACACGGAGCCTTTTTGGATCATCTTGCTTGTCATTTGACTGATCTGATGCAAGTGGCGCGGCATTCAGCATTTTTTGGATATCGTTTCTGATGCGGAATAAGTTAAAAAACGCTGCGATTTTGGGTTAGTAAAGGGTAGGCTTTCGGTCGCTTCTTTTTGGTCCTTGGTTCATACAGCGTTGTCCAAAAGTCCTTAAGAGTCTCTGTTAGGGCTTCAACCAATCTTCGTAGGTGCGACGCAGCAACTCGCGACCATTGGCATCAAAGACTTGCATCCTTCCCTGGTGCACCAGCAAACGCGGACCTTGGGCCGAAACCGGCGAGGTGGCCAGTATGGGGTAGTCGCTGATCGCAATCCCCTCGCCATCTGCGGCGATCGGAAATACCGACGCATCGAGTGTCAGGGTGCCACCATGAATCGGCGAACGATAGCGCAGCTTGGGTGGGGTCGGAGTGGCGTCATCGAGATGCTCGACCACAACTTCCGCGGCCTTGAGCTTCGCCAAAATTTGCGCCATCTCGCGCTGCATGTCTGCGGTCGATCGATTTTCTCTCGCAGGAGCCTCGACAGTTTCCAGCAACCATGCTGTTTTGCGATAATCGTATTCGTCGTAATGGCCTCCCACCCAGCCACTAAGACCTTGCGCGGTCGGTTTTTTCAAGGCCCGAAAAGCGAAGATCATCGCGCCGGTGTGGTTGACTTTCCAACCCGATGGATCGCTGATCGAAGCCCGCACTCCCCCACCCCAGGAGATGTAGAGCTTGCGAAAAGGATAACTCTCGGAAACACAAGAAAGCCCGATTTGCGTGCCACGATGTTGCTGCACCAGCGACCAAGGATTGGTGCCATAAAACGCACCATTGCGTTGGTTGCGTCGCCCCCCATAAGGCTGTGCCGAATTTTCCCACTGTGGTGAAAAAGCGCCCGATGTCGGACCGAACCAGTTAAAGCCATGTCGATCCCATCGCTTGTCGGTGAGTTTGTTACCAGTGTGCTCGATGCCATTGACGAGGCTGTAATGCCGACTATGCCAACTGTAGTTGCGTGCAGGACCAATCGTCTCGCGCTTCACCGTAGGGAAAACGGAGAGCGGCTTGATCCAATCGGGCATGCGATAATCTCCCGGCAGAGCGTTGAAGACATTGAACTGCGTGGTCGCCGCACGCATGCCTTTTTTGCCCGGAAATTCGAGCCAGCCGACAAATCCCGTGGCTCCCTCGGTGCCGAGAAAGTCGCCCTTGGATCGCGCGGAACTGTTTACATAGGCCCCTTGGTTTCCGTCGCGACTTTTTTAATCACAGGATCCTTGGCGTAGTTGGCGACACTGCGAATCGCAGCGAAATCAAGCGCCATGTAGATCGTCGCGCCGCTCTCGTTGGTGTTGCGGGTGACGATGCTGTGATAGACGCGTCGCAGGTAATGATTCATCTCACGACGAATGTCGGCATTCGTGTAGACGATGGGTGCCGCGTCGCGTACCTGCCAAGTCGTTTTCAGTTCGGGAAATTCCTGAGCCGCAAGAAAACCCGCCGCCGTCACGAGCAAGCGGAAATTGCCGTTGTCGATCCTTTCTGTAACATCCTGCGGACTGCGTGTCGCTGGCAGCGGTCGAGGGGTCGGAGCAACACCGTTGCTGCGGTAATCGGGCCACAAGGATTGATGCTTCAGCACCGCCGCGCGATACGCCGCGAAACCAGGGTGCTTTTTGACATCGATGTGCGTGAGCCTTGTCGCCCCCGTATAGGTAGCAATAGGAAGATAAATCTCAAAAGGCCCGAGCCGGTTTCCCGGAGCTTGGAGCTTGGCGAAAATTTGCTGACTTTGCTCAAAAAAGACGCCCACTCGCGGATCGAGCGGATCTCGTACTTCGAGCAAGGAAGCCAATAAGCCCGGCAAACGCAGAGCGTCTTTATTCGCCCCTCGCTGCGGTGCTTCGCCGCGGGCACGTCGACCCGCATGCAGCAAGTAGCGGGTGCGTCGTTCAATCGATGAAGCCGATGCCGGTAAATGCGAGCCCAGCACTTCCACTTGCCGCAAGGTCAAATGACCACGCGCCGGTGCCATGATCTTGCCATCGCGCGCCACCAAGGAGGTCGAGATTTCCAACCAAATCGACTTCACTCCAGGCTTGCCCGCACCAATTCTTGGGACGCTGGGATTGAAAAAATGTTCACCGCTGACTTTACCCCGATGCAAGGAATCGGCACGACCTAGCAGATGCTCGGGCTTTTCCGGAAACTGATCCGTGGCCGAATACACCACGCTGACGCGCATCGCATCACGACCCTGCATTTGACCCTCGGCGCGCCAGGAGACATTCATGTAGCGCGGATCACCCGCTTGTGTCAGTGGTCCGAAGCGCAAAAATCCTGCTTCTTTTTTGCTGCGGGTGTCGAGATGCAATACCGCTGAAGACAAATCGCTTTTCCCCTCGCATCGAGCCGATGCTCCCACAGCGCGCCATTGTGCCAGGGCAAGCTCCGGCAAGGTTGAGAAAAGAAGGACCAGCAGGGAGAGAAGCGATCGATTCGACATGGGTTTGTGCGTGGGTGAAACAACAACCAAAACGTCGGCAAGGCGGACAATGTTTCATCAATCTGCGAGATGGCTCGCCCCGATGATGATTTACTGCGCCTGGGATTGGCCCAACCCCAAATTCTTGCCCACCTCTGCCGCCAAGCGCGAGGCGATTTCTCCCAACAATTGATTTTCTTTGCTGATGCCGTGGATGCCGATATCAAGCGTATCGTATCGCTCCTGAGTCAGTGGATGACGATATTCGCCCAGACGAACAATCATCCGCGTCCTCAACAGCTCTTGAGCCGCTTCTGGCGAAGCAACGTCCCATTTTTGCTGCAGGGAAAGATCTTTCACCACTTGCAGCAAAAAACTGTCTTCCTGCAACATGAGCTGCACACTTTTCATCAGCGCTTCGCGGTCTTCGATGCTCGACTGGGGATTCAACGGCATCGGCACCCATTGTTGATCGGGGCGATTTTGGCGCATGATCCAAAGACCCGCACCCGCTCCGACAACGAGCAAAAGGCCCGCGACCAATCCGAGTAAAATCCAGCGTTGCATCGCAGGCGATCTTAGCGCATCTATCCTCCTCGCCAAGCACATTTTCCCTAATGAATTTTCCGCGCACTTCTGCCTCACAAATCACTCTGCCGAATGGACTCACTGTGATCCTCGATCCTCATCACGATCACCCCGTCGTCAGCACGAAACTCCTCATCGAAACGGGCTCGATCCATGAGGACCGCTGGCTCGGCTCGGGCTTGTCGCATTTTCTGGAACACATGGTCTTCAAAGGCACCACCAACTTTTCTGGCGAACGACTCGCCGCGATTGTGCAAGCCGCTGGTGGACACTGGAATGCTTATACCAGTTTTGATCGCACGGTGTATTACATCGATGGCCCCGCCGAGGGCCTAGATACGTTTTTGCAGGTGCTCACGGAAATGGTCTTCCGACCTACCTTGCCGGAATCGGAATTTGAGCGCGAAAAGGATGTCATTCGCCGCGAGATTGATATGGGGCTCGATGATCCGCAAAACGCCACAATGCGACTTTTGTTAGAAACAGCTTTCCGCGATGATCCGCGTCGACTCCCCGTCATTGGCCATCGCTCGGCATTCGATGCGATCACCTACGACGATCTCCGCAACTATCATCGCCAACGCTACACCACTCATCGCGCCTATCTAGTGGTTTCGGGCGATTTTTCTCGGGATACGGCGATGGAAAAAATCCAAGCGCTCACCGTGGATCTCGCGCCGGGCATGGCGACGGAGCCTTTTATTCCTGTGGAATCCCCGCAGTGCAGTCGACGCGAAGCGGAGGCGACATTCGCAGTGCCGCAGTCGAAGGTGATGCTGGCTTGGAAAATCCCACCCATGGGACACCCCGACATGCCCGCTTATGAACTGCTCTCGATGATGCTCGGTGCAGGCCAATCGTCGCATCTCTATCGTGAACTTCGCGAAAACCGCGAGCTGGTTCACGAAATCGGCGCCTTTACTTGGAGCAATCATGTGCGTGAAGGACTGCTGGGCATCGCCGCCGAATGCGATCCGCAAAAACGCCACGAGTTTGTCGAAGCCGCGCTTGAGGAAATGCAACGATTTGCCGCATCCGATATGGAAACTGCACTGTCGCGCTCCAAACGTCAGTTGCTTGTCTCGCAATTCCGTGGCCTCACCAGTGCTTCGGGACGCGCGGCGGACTTGATGTCGAATTGGCATGAAGCGCGCGATCTCCATTTCACGGCCCGATTTTTGGAGGCGGTCGATCGCGTGCAGGCCGATGACATCCGTCGCTGTCTCGCCACTCTATCGGATCGGATTTTGACCATCACTCAGCTCAATCCGCTCGACACCTCCACTGCGACGAGATCGCTCGGATCAAACAAGAAATCGACCGAACCCATGGTGAAAACCCTGCGCTGCGGACTGGAAGTTGCCCTTTTCCCTGACCCTCGGCTCCCCTTGCTCAGCCTGCAACTCGCTTTTCGCGGCGGCTTATCGTCGGAAACAACCGCGAACAACGGCATCACCAGCTTACTTGCCAGCACCTTAAACGAGGGTACGCAGCATCGCTCGGCCTTGGAAATCGCGAACATCCTCGAAGGACTCGGCGCGAGCATTCACGCACGCGCTGGAAACAATACTCTCACCGTCAGCGCCAACGGCCTCGCCGAAGACCGCGCGGTGCTGGTGGAAATGCTGGCCGATGTCGCCCTACGCCCCACCTTTCCCGATGCCGAAATGAATCGCAATCGCACGTCGCAACTGCACGCCATGGAGGAAACGGCGCAAGACCCACTGAGCGTTTGCATGCTGCAATTGCGAAAATTGCTTTTCGGCGAAGCCACCTACGGCCTGCCCAGCCATGGATCGGTCCATGCGCTCACATCGCTGCAGCGCGAGGAATTGCTCGACTATCATCAAAAAATCTTTTGCGCGGAAAATGCCAAGCTCGCCGTTGCTGGCGATTTCGACCCTAACGAAATGATTGATTTGTTAGAAAAATTCTTCGGTGCGATGCCAAGCGGAAGTGCCTTTGTCGCACCGCATAGTGAAAGCCATCAGCAGCGCAAAGAAGTCGCGCAATTGCCGAAAAAACAAGCCGTGCTGGCGATCGGCTACCCTGGACTTTCGGCAACGGATCGACGACGTTACGCCTCGATGATGCTCATGGAGTATTGCTCCGACATGGCTGGCCCGCTTTTTACCCGCATTCGCGAAGAGCTCGGGCTCGCCTATCAAGTCGGCGCCTTTGCGATGCACGGACACGACACAGGCATGATGGCGTTTTATCTATCGACATCCCCCGAACAGCTGGAACTGGCCCAGCGCGAGTTGGAGGAGCAGATTCAAATCATCGCCCGCGATGGCATTCCGGATGAAACGTTCGAACAAGTGCGCGCAACGGTTCTTTCCAGCCTGGTGATGCAGCAGCAAAGCCCCAGCTCGACGGCTCAGCACGCGGCGATCGACCTCCTCTTCGGCCTGCCCGCTGCGCATCATCGCGACATCCATCAGTTCATCCGTGCGGTCACCCCCGCGGACGTGCGCGCGCTCTCGCAAGAAGTGCTGCAATCCGGACGAGGCGTCACTTCGTTAGTCGTTCCGGAGAACGATGCTTGATTCGACGATGATACGCGCGTAGTTTGGTTCATGGACATCATCTCCGAACTTCGCGCGGCAGTTCGCAATATCCCTGATTTTCCGAAACCAGGCATTCAGTTCAAAGACATCACGCCCGTGCTCGCCCATGGGGAGCTTTTTCGTCATTGCATTAGCTTGCTCTGCGAAACGATCAGCCATCAGCATGTCGACAAAATCGTCGGCATCGATGCCCGCGGTTTCATTTTCGCCGCAGCCGTCGCCGACCGACTCGGCCTCGGATTTGTGCCCGTGCGCAAAGCTGGGAAATTGCCGTGGAAAACCCGACATCTGGCCTACTCGCTGGAATATGGCGAGAATGCCATCGAGCTCCACGAAGACGCCGTATCTGCCGGTGAGAAGATCGTGCTCGTCGATGACCTCCTCGCCACCGGAGGAACCGCCGCCGCAGCTGTGGAACTGATCGAATCACTCGGCGCACAGGTCGTAAGCGCAGCATTTTTCATCGAGCTCGAAGATCTGCAAGGTCGCACCAAAATGCCCCAAGTCCCCATCCATAGGATTCTCACGTATTGAGACTTCCCGCTGTCAGCCAATGCCGAATGGATTTCGCATCACTCTGTCCTCATCTTCGCTGACGAGATTCACCTTTGCAGCCTTTTTATGCCATCACGATGTTCGCTCGAAGGTCATGAATCGCTCAGCTGATGGGGCGATTTGAGCATGGCTGCTGGCAGATTTTTGGGCCACGGCCCTGCCACAAAGTCTTTTGGGCTTCATGGAAATGCCATTTGATGCACCCGATTCAAGAGATCTTTTGCAGCAAAAATCTCTCGTCGAATCGGCCGCTACTGAAGGATCGACAACACGCGGCGCATGCGACTTTTCGCCGAATGATTTGCACGCGATGGATTTGAACAAGGCATTGCGGGCATTGATAAGAGTGACGTCGTTCGATGGTTCGACGCGGCAAAGGCAATTGATGTCGTGGTTTCTCTCCGCGAATTCCCAGCTCTGCACAGGCATGACGCCACTCTGGGCCATGGGCATCAATGCGACGTCGTCCGACTCGCTCTTGCGCGATCAAGTGGGCGAGCTCATGAAGCAGGGTGCGTTCTACTTGCTCCGCACTGATGTTCGTCAGCAAAGGATTCAGCTCAATGCGTCGATGAGGCCAAAAAGCTCGACCTGCCGTCGATCGCATGCGGGGATTCCAGAAAACGGTCAGTTCTTGCGCTAATTTTTTCAAACCCATTTCCGCCGCACGCTGTCGACACCTCGCGGTCATAACCTCATCCAACAATTTCTTGGGCTCATGCGCGGGCCATGACAATTGCGAGTTGTTCCAAATCGATCGAATCACCTGCCACCAACTATCGCTCACGCACAAAAACTACCCACTCTAGGAGCTCTTCACAACTCCAATCCGAATTGGCCTTTCATCTCAGAGCCCTTACTGCGCTTCATCATGACTTTTTTTCCTGTCGCACAAGTCGCGACATCGGGATAGTGTGAACGAATGCGTGCTTCACTCCCAAAACTCCTAGTCGCGCTCGGTCTGCTCTGCATGACTCACGCCGAGACCATCTGGCCTGCTGCTAGGAGCACGGCGAAACCATGGTCGCGCTGGTGGTGGCACGGTTCCTCCGTCGACCCAGCCAGTCTTACTCGACAGCTCGAACAATTTTCCCAGGCTGGACTCGGCGGTGTGGAAATTTGCCCGATCTATGGCGTGAATGGCTACGATGATCGCGAGAAAAAATTCCTCTCCGACGAGTGGATGAAGATGCTTCACCATACTTGTGTCGAAGGCAAAAGACTGGGCATAGGCATCGATCTCACCACCGGCACAGGCTGGCCCTTTGGCGGACCCTGGGTCAAGCGCGAGCATACCTCACAGTCGATCTCGTGGAAAAAACCCGCTGAAGCTTCCATGACCAACGCACAGCATCGGGATCGCTTGATGGCCGTAAAGCGTGCCGCTCCCGGTGGCGAGGGACCGGTGCTTGACCCATTTTCCACCAAAGCTCTCGCCCAGTATCTCGAGCCCTTTGATGCCGCTTGGAAAAAACATACGCCTTCGGGCATTCGGGCGCAATTTCACGATTCCTTCGAATACTATGGTGCCAACTGGACACCGGAGTTTCTGCCTGAATTTCACCGACTTCGTGGTTACGACCTCACGCCTTACCTCCCAGCTCTCGCCGGACACGGCGAAGCGGCCATCGTCGAGCGGATCAAGCACGACTACCGACTCACTCTCAGCGATCTGCACATTCGCTACATGCAACATTGGAATCGATGGTCGAACCACAAAGGCAGCCTGACCCGCAATCAAGGTCATGGCGCTCCGTGCAATTTGATCGATCTCTATGCGGCGGCCGACATTCCTGAAACCGAAGCCTATGGCGGCTTGCCCGATCATCACATGCCGATGCTGCAAATGGCGGCTTCGGCAGTGCACCTCAAAGGCAGCACCTTAGTCTCTGCGGAGTCCTTTACCTGGCTCGGCGATCACTTTCAAACCGCGCATGCCGACCTCAAAGCCGCGGCCGATTACCTTTGGTTGAGCGGCGTGAATCACCTGTTTTTTCACGGCATCCCCTTCACCCCCAACGATGCCCCGTGGCCGGGCTGGCAGTTTTATGCAAGCGTCAACATGGGTCCTCACGGCGGTCTGTGGCACGCCATGCCGGCTTTCAATGCCTACATCACCCGCGTGCAAAGTGTGCTCCAATCTTCCACATACGACGCCGATGCTCTGGTCTACTTTCCCATCTCCGATCTATTTCAATCGGCCCGTGGTCAGACCATGGCATTCACCATGCACAACATCGAACAATACTTCGGCAAGCATCCATTTTATCAAAGCGCCGTGGCCTTGCGCGAAGCCGGAGTGCAGTTTGACTTCATTTCCGATCGATTTCTCGAAGATGCTGAGGTCAAAGAGGGACGCATTGTGCTAGGGCAGCAATCATGGCCCTGCTTGTATCTCTCATCGACCCGCGTAATGCCATTGTCGACCTTGAAAAAATTGGTCAAGCTCGCCCGTGCGGGGGCCACCATTTGCCTCGAAGGCGAACTTCCGCAAACGGTCGAAGGATTTCATCGCTTTGCCGAACGCGAACAGCAACTCAAGCAAGTCCTCGCGGAATTTTCTTGGGAAAAAGCCGGCTCAGTCTCGATTGCGAAGCTAGGGCAAGGTCGGTGGATTCGAGGAGCAAAAGTCAAGGATCTGCTCACCGGCGCGCCTGTCGCTCGCGAATCATGGCAAGAACTCGGCCTCCATGGCTTGCGACAGCGGGCGAGCGATGGCATGCGCTATTTCCTCGTCAACCGCAGCGATCGAGCCGTCGATGGCTTCTTGCCTCTGCGCGGCAAAAATTTCGTCATGATGAATCCGCTATCGGATCATCAGCAAGGGCTCGCCCAGAAGAAGCTCACTTCGCGCGGCGCGGAATTTCGCATCAAGCTGCTGCCAGGTGAATCGATGATCTTGCGTGAACATGATGAAACCCAGTCAATGCCCGCTTGGCCCTATCGAGAATCCATCGGCATGCCGCAGCTTCTCGCAACGGAGTGGCAGTTGGAATTTCTCCAAGGTGGTCCGTCCCTACCCGCAGCGCGCAAGCTGAAGCAGCTTCAGCCATGGACGCTCGATGCCAGCGACGACGCCAAACATTTCTCGGGCACAGCCCGCTACCGCTGCACTGTCGTGATGCCCGATGAAGTGGCGCAGCGCTACGAGCTCGATCTCGGACAAGTCGCCGATAGCGCCGAGGTGCGACTCCACGGCAAACCCGTAGCCTCCCTATGGGCGCGCCCATTCCGTTTGGTGCTCGATGGCCTGCTGAAACCTGGTGAGAATGTGCTAGAGATCGATGTCACCAATGTCGCCGCCAATCGCATCGCACATCTCGATCGCACGAAACAACCGTGGAAAATTTTCAAACAGATCAACATCGTCAGCAAAGCCGGTAAGCCTTTCGATGCCAGCACATGGCCCACGCGTCCGGCGGGGTTGATCGGACCTGTGACCTTGCAAGCAGTGAAATGAAGCTCAATCCGGCTGACGCGACACCGATTGCTCGGCATCGATGAGTTTTTGAAACTCCTCTACCCACTTCGGTGCATTCGCATGCTGCATGTGATCGCCAAGGTGACTCAGCATGCGCAGGGCGGCGCCGCGTTGATCGCCGCATTGAAACAAATCGACCTGCTTGCGCCATTGCAACTCTGGCAGGGTTTCTTGTCGAAAACGCACCATGCTCGGAGCGAGATTTTCGCGACGGGAAATCGGATTTTGCTCACGAGCATCCGCTGCGAGCTCGGCGACTTTGGTCGTCTCCATCTGAATCCGTGCATCCCATGCCGAGGCGAGCAATTCAACCTGTTGCCTTTGACGCAAAGGCGGCATCAGCACGCGTTCATACACGGCATCGACTTGCAGCGGTGAAAGCGGCCAATTTTCGATTTTGATCTCGTTCATTTTGTAAGCACGAGCAAAGACACTTTCGAGCACCGACCGCGAAAGCAGATCGCGCTGACTGGCGAGTCGATCTGCTTGGGCAAAAATCGCTTTGATGGCGTCGTTCGCTTCCGGGGCCAACTTGTCGATGTCATCGGGGCGCGCGGCGGCACGTGCGGTCAAAGAGAGCCACAGCAATTGCGAGCGCAGGGCTTGGCGAAAGTTCTCGTCTTTCCATTGCCCTTCATGATCTCGCTTCCAATTGCGGAACTCTTGGCTTTTTCTCTGTTGCTCCGTGAAATCCACTTTTTCCACACAGCGCAAGTACAGCTCCACGGCCTCGTCGTCGCTGCGCAGGGCGGCACGAAAGTCATCCATCGCCGTCTTGTAGCGCATGTCCTGCTGATTGAGCGCGTTTTTCTCAATGTTCTTCAATCGCTCCCGCAGCTGTTCCAAGTCCGCTTGGGTCAGTGGGTCCGCGAGACCAGGGGCCATGAGCGCGACAATAAAGGCAAAATGACAAAGGATTTTCATGCGGCAAACAAGCTTGTGCGATCGTTGTGGCAAAATCAATCTCAGACTTGTCCGCCTCAGCTTCGCTTCATACGACAAATTTGATTGCCCATCGCCGCCCTGCCGACTACACTGCGCCCGCGCCATGACCATTGCCGAAAAACAACAGCACTTGCTCGATGAACTTTCCTTTTTTCACGATTGGCAAGATCGCTACGAATACGTCATTGCGCTGGGTCGGAAATTGGCCCCACTGCCTGAAACGGCGCGCGATGCCGACCACTTGATCAAAGGTTGTCAGTCGCAAGTCTGGCTCGATGCCGCTTTTCAGGACGGCAAGGTTGAGTATTTTGCTGATTCCGATTCCCTCATCACCAAGGGCATGATCGCGCTTTTCATCGAAGTGCTCAATCGGCAAAGCCCCGATGACATTCTCACGTCCGACCTCAGTTTCATCGAACAAACGGGCCTCAAAGAGCATCTCGCTCCGACCCGCGCGAACGCACTGAACTTGATGGCGACTCAGATGAAACAAAAAGCTCTCTCCTTTTCCCAAGCCTCTTAATTGTATGAACCACCTCATCCTCGCTTCTTACCTCGACTTCCAATGGATCCAAAGCCCCGATGCCTGGGGTGCCCTTGTCACTCTCACGCTGTTGGAGATTGTGCTCGGCATTGACAATGTCATTTTCATTTCCATCCTCGTCGATCGACTCCCCGAAAAGGACCGCAAGTTTGCTCGCAATATGGGGCTCGGTCTCGCCATGGGCGCTCGATTGATTTTGCTCGCTTCGATTTCTTGGATCATGACGCTGAAGGACGACGTCTTTTCGATTCCCCTGCATCCTTGGATCATTGAATCGCTCGAAGGCAATCTTGGCGACAGTCACCTCGTCAATGAATTCGGCTCTATGGGCATTTCCATCAAGGATCTGATTTTGATCTTCGGCGGCCTATTCCTGATCTGGAAATCGACCAAAGAAATCCATCACAAGCTCGAAGCCGCGAGTGAAACGTCCGATACGAGTAAGATCATTAAAGCATCGATTGCTGCCATTTTCGCCCAAATTATCATGGTTGATATCGTGTTCTCGCTCGACTCCGTGATTACCGCTGTGGGCATGGTCAATGATCCCAGTCGCGTCTCGCTGATGATGTGTGCCGTGGTTGTCTCGGTGGCTGTCATGCTGGCCGCCGCGGGAACCATCAGCTCGTTCGTATCGAAGCATCCATCGGTAAAAGTTCTGGCACTAGCATTTTTGATTTTGATCGGCACCACGCTCTTCGCCGAGGGTCTGGGCCTTCACGTGCCGAAGGGCTACATTTACTTCGCCATGACTTTCTCGTTTGTGGTCGAGCTCGTCAACTTGCGTCTTCGCAAGAATCCCACGCCTACCGCTCACTAATATGCCTTGGTTTGTTTTTCCCATCGTCGCCTTTCTCTGCGGCTCCATCCCTTTTGGCTATCTGTTCGGCAAGCTCAAGGGCATCGATATCCGACAGCATGGCTCGGGCAATATCGGCGCGACGAATGTGTGGCGCGTGCTCGGAAAATCGTTTGGTCTCCCCTGTTTTTTGCTGGATGTCTTAAAAGGTTTTGTGCCGGTAGTGGTGGTGATGAATCTGTTTCGCTTCGATGGCATGGGCCAAGGTTTGCTGTTCGATCTGCCTGCGTCGACCGTGCAGCTCCAAGGTCAACATTTGGTGCAGTTTGTTCACGTGCTTTGCGGTCTTTGCGCCATCCTTGGTCACAATTACTCGCCCTGGGTTGGCTTTAAAGGCGGCAAGGGCATTGCGACATCGGCTGGCGTTCTGCTGGCACTGTTTCCGTTTTTTGGCATCGCCCTGCTGTTGCTAATCTGGCTCGCCGTTTTTCTGATCAGCCGCTATGTTTCGCTGGCGAGTATCGTCGCCGCAGCAGCACTGCCTTTGCTCACGGTATGGGGCGCGTTTCACCATGGCAAGTTTCAACACGGCACCTGGAATCGCTCGCTTTTGGCATTTTCGGTGATCGCTGGCGGCATGGCGATTTATAAGCATCGCAGCAATATCGAACGCCTGCGCCAAGGCACGGAAAACCGTTTCAAAAAATCCGCGTAATTTTCATGTCTGCTCCTTTTTCTTTTTCCTCGATCGCGATCATCGGCAGCGGTTCTTTTGGCACCGCCATGGCCTATCTGCTCGGCGAACGCTGTGAGCGATTGACGCTGATTGGGCGCGATGCTCATGTCGCCGAGGAAATCAATCGACATCATCGCAATTCACGCTACCTCAGCCAAGTGCATCTGAGCGAGCGAGTCACAGCAAGCACGGACATGGCCGCTGCGGCAGATCACGATTTGATCCTTTTTGCCGTGCCCACCTCCGCCACCCGCGAGACTGCTGCTCACCTGTCGAGCATCGGCACACAGGCCGCGTTGCTGTCGAGCGCGAAGGGCATTGAACGCAAAAGCGGGGAACGCATGAGCCAAATCTTGCGCGAACATTTTCCGCAAAATCCGCTCGCTGTGATCTCGGGACCAAATCACGCTGAGGAAATCGGCGCCGGACTCGCCACTTGTGGAGTAATCGGTTCTGATGACCCCACCCTCGCCGCTGCTCTGCAAAAGCTGTTTACACTGCCGCATTTCCGCACCTATACCAGTTGCGACGTCGCCGGCATTGAACTCGGCGGCGCAATCAAGAATAGCTACGCCATCGCTTCGGGCATCGCCTCGGGCTTGGGACTGGGCGATAACGCCATCGCCGCACTGGTCACGCGCGCGCTGCATGAAATGACCCGACTCGGCGTTGCTCTCGGTGGACAAAAGGAAACTTTCACAGGGCTCTCGGGCATTGGCGATCTGATTGCGACCTGCTTTTCGCGACACTCGCGCAATCACCGGGTCGGACTCGCTCTTGGACAAGGCAAAGCGCTCGACGAGGCCGTTGCAAGCCTCGGCATGATCGCGGAAGGTGTGCCCAATACCCAATCGCTCTACGAAGCGGCCCGACTCGCTGGCGTCTCGACCCCGATCATCGATGCCGTTTACAGCATCCTTTATGAGAATCGGCCCACGGCACTCGCCCTGCGCGACCTCCTTTCCCGCGACCCCAAGCCGGAAATCGATTGAGGGAACTCGCAGATAGAATGACTGCACGGCCTACAGAGCATTTGACATTTTTTGCTTCTGCCGTAAGGTAAATGCAAATGCCTGAACAACCGATCCCTAGCGCGTATAAGTCACTTGCACTCGAAGTCGAAGCTGGCACTCATTGGTGGTGCTCTTGCGGCCGCAGCTCCAATCAACCGTTTTGCGATGGCTCGCATAAGGGCACGGGCTTGCAAGCTTTCAAGTTTGAAGTGCCTGAGAAGAAGACCTTGTATTTTTGCATGTGCAAGGCGACCAAGAACCCGCCTTTCTGCGATGGCAGTCACAAATTACTGACTCCGCCGCAGCCGTAATCCGCTCGATGGCTTTTCTTGCCATTTTGCATCGCCAAACGCGGTAGAATCGATTTTACTGCGCCTGCAATCTTATGACCGCAGCAAAGGCAGATTTGACAATTGTAAAAGTGGGCACGGGCGTTTTGACCCGCGTGGAGGATGGTACGCTCGATGGAGCCGCTGTGGTTCGCCTTGTTACTGCTCTGGCAGAAATCATCGATGCCGGTCATCGCTGCATGCTCGTCTCCTCGGGCGCGGTCGGCTCAGGTGTGGCTTCTTTTGCGCTCGATGGCTACCCGCGCGACATTGTCACGCGCCAAGCCTGCGCCGCTGTCGGTCAAGCTCGCCTGATGCAAACTTACGGCAGCCTTTTTGCCAACTTCGGCCTCACGGTCGCGCAAGTCCTGCTCACCGCTGCGGATCTCGGGGAACGATTTCACCACGTTTCGAGCACGCTTCATCGATTGCTTGTCGAACCTCGCATCATCCCCATCATCAATGAAAATGATTCGGTC
>RDYF01000007.1 GCA_004293285.1 Verrucomicrobiota bacterium
GTCACTCATCAACCACTCGGCCATGTCCTTGCGGCTCAGTCGTTCGGTTTTTTGCGGTGGACGCACAATCTGCGGAATGCCGGGCTGCACCGATTCATCACGCGTCATTCGGTTCCCGCGAAGGAACACTCGCGTGTCGCGACGCGCCTGATCGCTTCGCTCTCGGATCGTAGGAACCATGGTGCCAGGGATGGCTTGATGCGCAGCTTGCAATGAGCCATAGTGAGCCCACTGGGCGGCTCGCTCCGGCCGCTGCAGCCAGGAAACAAGGCGGGAATCTTGAGAAAACGAAAGTCGGAAGCGCTTGAGAATCGACGGTTGATTGTCGGCATTGCAGGGAATCGCATGGAAAATCGATATTTCCAGCTTCGACCCCTCAGGGGCGACTACCGGTTGCTCGGGAACGATCACACACCAACGAGGACCTCGTTGCGCGGGGTAATCGCCAAATCCTGGTCCACCTTGACGAATGGCTTCGTTGGGATCAAAGGGCCCAGCAATTGCATCAGCGATGACTTCGCGCAGCTTGATTTGCTCACGTCGACCATCGGGATGAATCAACCATACATGAAAATCACCGCACACTGCCGCCAATCCCGACCATTTTTTCGGGTCGTCGGACAAGGGCAGAATGTCCAATCGGATCGCACCAAATGATGTTGCAGGATAGGTGAGAGTGTAAGATGAATTGGTGGGATTGGTGCCCGACGCCACAAACAAACCATCGGCCTGCTGCTCAATGCGCCCCGTGCTGGCAGAAGCCGTGGCACTTAAGGACTTGGGGATTTGGTAGTCGGTGATTTCTTTAGCCTCCGCCAGCGCTTCGTCGTTGAGTTTTTTGCGCTGCTCTGCCATGGCCTTTTCCAATCGAAGAACCTCTGCCTGCTGCGCAGCATCCTGGGCTGATTTGGTTTTGGGAAATTCGTCGTTCATGTCAGCATCCTCGGTGCTGTCGAAGAAGGCCATGAAACGGTAATAATCCTCATGCGGATAAGGGTCGTAGGGATGCGAATGACACTGGACACAGCCAAAGGTGGTCGCTTGCCATGTGGTCCAGGTAGTGTTGATGCGATCCATCACCGCCGCAATTCGATATTCCTCATCGTCGGTACCCCCCTCGGTGTTGTTCATGGTGTTGCGATGAAATCCTGTCGCAATCCAATCATCGGGCTCAGGATTCGACAATAAATCGCCCGCCAACTGCTTGAGGGTGAATTGATCAAAGGGCAGATCGCGATTGAACGCACGGATCACCCAATCGCGATAAGGCCAAATTTCACGAGCAGGATCTTTTTCAAACCCCATGGTGTCGGAGTAGCGAGCCAAATCAAGCCACATGACAGCCCAACGCTCACCAAAATGCGGAGATGCGAGCAAGCGATCGACCACTTTTTCGTATGCTTCCGGTCGAGAGTCGTTCTGAAACTCGCTCCACTCTTCGGGAGTCGGCGGCAATCCGATCAGATCCAAACTCACCCGCCGCAGCCACTCTGCCTTGCCAGCTTCTGGCGATGGCTGCCACTGCCTCTTTTCCAAATTGGCCAAAACCCACGCATCGAGCGGCGATTTCACCCAGTCCGACTTTTGCACTTGCGGTGGCACCGGTGCTTGTATGGGGATGAAGGACCACAATTCTTCCCACTCAGCCCCTTCCGAAATCCACTGCCGAATCAGCGCAACTTCTTTCTCGACCAATGGTGGCCCGTGCTTGGGCTTGGGCATGACTTCGTCGGGATCCTTGGATACAATCCGACGCATCAATTCTGACTCGTCCGGCTTACCGGGCACGATCGCACGTTCTCCCGATTTCCCCTCGCCCAATGCTCTCTCACGATAGATCAGGGAAATGTTACCCGCTTCTTTGACCCCACCATGACAGGATGTGCAATGCTTGGTAAAAATCGGCCTTATGTCGCGATTGAAACTCACTTCCCCAGCTGTAGCGAGGATCGTCATTCCCGTTAGAGCGATGGCAAATCGAGTCATCATTATTGCCCAAAAATACGACGAACCGATGACTGATCTTTCAAAAAGTATGCTAGAAAGCAAAAAATTAAAGATTTTTGGGCTCTTGCAGCAGATCCACGATGCGACGCAGCAGCAAACCAGCCCCTCCTCCATCCACCACGCGGTGATCGAAGGTCAGCTCGAGGTCGGCTTCGGTCGCGGGCACGAAGGCTTGCAGCTTTTCTTCCCAAACGGGCTTTTTTACACCGGCGCCGATGCCTAAAATCAAGGTCTCGTTCGGCAAGGGAATCGGCGTGCCCCAAGTCAGCCCAAAGGTGCCAAAATTGGTCACGGTCGCAATGCCGCCCTTGGTGTCGGCTTCGGTGAGTCGCCGACGCCGCGCGCGATCCACCAAGTCGTCGTATTCGACCACTAGCTCACTGAGCGATTTTTCATCGACTTTTCGAATGACGGGAACCAGCACGCCATCCTCCACCGCCACCGCGACTCCGATGTCGAAGGAGCGAGGATGCACGACTTTGGAGCCGATCAAGAATCCAGCCACTTCCGGTTGCTCTTTGAGTGCTAGAGCAAAGGCTCGCAGCAAATAGAGCGTCGGGCCCGGCTTGGGCGATTGGATTTTCCGATGAGCCAAAAGTCGATCCAAACCCACCGAGGTCCCTACCGTTGCCAGCGGACGTGTCCAACTGCGACGCATCGCATCGGCCACGGCCAAGCGCATGGGCGAAGCCTGACTGCTCGGCCAGCTGAGAGATCGGCTTCGCGCAATCCCATCTCGTCCATCCGCGCCCGCATCCGTGGCGATATGTAGTGAGCGCCCATGGTCCCTGTCGGCACGGAAAGCCCTTTCACACTCGGCACGATCTGCGGCGGTGCACTTTCTTCATAGCCCTCGCCCTCGACGGCAAAATGCAAGTTTTGCTCGCCTTGAACGACGTTCGATTCCTCATGACTCTGCAAACGCTTTTGCTCGAGCATTTCAATGGTATCGACCCCTGTTCTCGCCACTTCCTCCTCACTGACCGTGAGAATGCCGAGAATGGTGCCGACGGGATAACTGACGCCTTCTTCCGCGCGCAGCTCTTCGACAGTCCCCGAGCAAAGGGCTGTTACTCCCATGGTCGCTTTGTTGGTCTCCACTTCGATCACCTCTTGGTCGGTCTTTACCTGACTCCCCACCGCACACATCAAGCGCACGACCGTGGCTTCAGCGATGGACTCTCCCAATTGGGGCATGACGATGGCTACTCTTGGCATATCAAATCAATAGGATAAAAGTTTTCTCAAAGAATCACAAATCGACTCCGGGGTCGGTCGGTGGGCGACCCAGAGCTTCGGATGATACGGCACGGGCGTGTCGCGGGCATTGAGTCGCATGGGCGGCGCTTCCAGCAAATGAAAGCCATCGGCGACCACACGCGATACCACTTCTGCGGTCACTCCGCCCCAAGGAAAAGCTTCGCCCAGTGCCAGCAATCGCCCAGTTCGCGCCACACTGGCGAGAACGGTATCGATGTCGAGCGGTTTGACGCTGCGCAAATCGACCACTTCGATTTCCCAGCCCGACTCCTGCTGAAGGCGCTCTGCCGCACGCACGGCTTCGTGGACCATGGCACTGTAGGTCACCACCGTCGCATGCCGACCCATGCGCGTGATCCGCGCTTTGCCAATGGGCAAGCCATCGCCCTGAAAACTCTTAGCTTTGAGCCAGCGATACAAAAACTTGTGCTCG
>RDYF01000008.1 GCA_004293285.1 Verrucomicrobiota bacterium
TTGATAGGAAGAACGCCAGAGAATCGAGCCCGTATGAGGGTGTTTCGGTGCGAGATAGCGATCGACCTGTCCGTATTCCGCACGCAATGCGGCGCGATCATAGTACCAGTGAACTGGCATTGCTAGAGCATCGGCAACCAGAGAACCATGATAGCCATCGAGCCAAATTGAGGAAGTCGATCGCGTACTCATGAGTTCGATTTTTGGATAATCCGTTGGGCGACTTGGACACCTGTTGCAAGAGCTGTTTCGATCGAAGCCACACCCTGGTGATCGCCGCATTGATAGACTCCCGGCCGAGGATGAAGATCGGCTTCACCGATTTGATTCTGCGCAGGAATGGCGCGCGCGATGTGATCTTTGCGAAGTAGTTTCCAGTCGAGAGTGATTTCGCCAAACCACTCCCGCAATTGCTGTCGAACTTGCTCTTCCAAATCAGGCGCTTGGGCATATTGGGGGTCGATGACATTCGCCGCCACCAAATGCTCACCGGGAGGCGCGTAGTCGTTCGAAACATTGGTCATCAAAGCCAGATGATTGATAGGCCCTGTCGGTTCTGCGTTGAGCCATAAAATTGGTCGACGCGAGGGAACTTGTGATGCCCTAAAATACAAACAAATGGACGAGTGAAACGCGGGGGGCGGCCCGGGGCGTTGAAGAAGTCGCGCTGCTTGATGAGCATCTGTAGCAATCACAATCGATTCCGCTTCGATCGTTTCACCATCAGCCAGTCGAAGGCATTGGCCTTCTATCGAAATCACCGGTGTGTTGAAGCGGAATTGATAGCCTGCCAAGTGCGACGCGAGCTGACGGGGAATTTCTCCCATGCCTTTGGCGGGAACGGCGGTGTCGTCATTCGAAAAGTGATTCATGACGAAATCCAACTTTTGCACAGAGGTTGATAGGTCTTTCTCTTGAAACACACCACCGAGGAATGGACGGAAAAAGCAATCAATGATTCGCTCACTAAATCCATCGGCACGTAAGGCCTCAAGTGTGCTTAACTGTTCACCATGCTTGGAAAGATCATAGCCACCGCGCCCTTTGAAAGCGACTCGCAATTTGTCCGTGAGTGTTCCAATCGGTGCGAAGAGTGCACGCGTGGCATCGAGCGGATATCGCTGCGGGTCGGCCATCAGATACCACTTTTTCTGACGTCGGATCATCGCTCCTGGATAAAATCGCTTCAGATCTAACGCCTCGTAATCGAGCAATTTCTGTGCAGTGGGGTAGTTCATCAGCATCACTTGAAAACCATGGTCCAACAGAAACCCGTCGTGCCAATCGGTCTTGACTCGACCTCCCACAGAATCTGTTGACTCTAACAATAATGCGTGAATTCCTGCGTTTCGCAGTGTCACGGCACAGGCCAAGCCTGCCAATCCTGCGCCAACGATGACGACAGGATGCGAGGAATGGGGGGCGACATGAGGAACGTTGGGAGATTTCACTGCGCCATCATGTTACGACATATTCAAGGCTTTGCAATACAAGCCATCACAAAAAACGGCACTCTCTTGCGAGAGTGCCGTGTGCAAAAACAAAGAGCCAATCAGAGCATGAAGCGATCTTCTGCAGGGTTGCTTGCGAGGTCGCATTGCGCTTCGCCATTGGCTGCAAGATGCGTGAGGCAGTGGTAAACATCCTCGGCATCAGCATCGATTTCCGTGGCGATGTCCTGCGCTGTTTTGGCATAGGCCGTGAGACGACCGCGTACGGCGTTTAGTGTCGTCAGGAATGTCGCCGCCGCTTTTTTGCCCGCTTCCACACCGGGTTGGTGGTAGGCATTGATGTTCACCAACGAGGCGTAGAACGAAACCGCGCGCTCGTAGAGGGCGATCAACACGCCAACTTGAAATGGTGACACGTCTGGCAGCGAGATGGTGATCGACTTGCGGCCCGATGCATAGAGCGCACTGCGTGTGCCACGCAAAAAGCCTTGCAGGTAGTCGGCACTGGTATTGCCTGGTTCAACTTCGATGGTGTCGCCATCGCGACCTTTGCGAACTTCGATAAACGTCGCAAAGAAATTCGGAACACCATCGCGAAGTTGTTGCACGTAGGCGTGTTGGTCGGTGGAACCTTTGTTGCCATACACCGCAATGCCTTGGAATACTTGCTTGCCATCGAGATCATGCTCTTTGCCGAGCGATTCCATGACGAGCTGTTGCAAGTATTTCGACATCAAAGACAGGGAGTCTTTGTAGGGGAGGACGACCATGTCCTTTTCCCCTTTGCCATTGCAACCATAGTGCCAAGCGAGAGCAAGACGCATCGAAGCGTTGTTTTTGAGGTCGGCTTTACGCGTTTCCTCATCCATCGCGGCAGCTCCGGCGAGCATGGCATCGACATCGATCCCTTGCAGTGCGGCAGGCACGAGACCCACGGTGGAAAGCACACTCGTGCGACCTCCGACCCAGTCTTCCATGGGGAAGCGAGTGATGAAACCTTGTTCAACGGCATATTGATCCAACTTCGAGCCGCCACCGGTAATGGCGACAGCGTGCTTGCCGAAATCGAGGCCAGCGGCATCATAGGCGGCTTTGGCTTCGATCATGCCATTGCGAGTCTCAGGCGTGCCACCAGATTTGGAAATGACCAGGACTAGAGTCGATGCAAGATTGGCCTGACCGATCGAGCCCAACACGCGGTCAATGCCATCGGGGTCGGTATTGTCGAAAAAAACCGAGTGCTTCACTGACCAACTGCGGACCAAGAGCGGATCCACCAATGCCGATCAACAACAGACGGCGAAACTCTTGACCTGTAGGGGACTTGATTTCAGCAGCGTGCACCTTGCGAGCAAAATCTTTCAGCGCAGCGAGAGGCTCGATGATTTGGGCTTTCAGTTCGCTAGTAGGAGCAAGCTCTGGCTTTCGCAGCCAGTAGTGACCGACCATGCGTCCTTCGTCGGGATTCGCAATGGCACCGCCTTCGAGAGCGACCATATCTTGAAAAGCACGATCGATTTTATCCTTCATGCGATCGTAAAACTCAGCGGGGATGTCCATCCGAGAGGTGTCGAGCGAGAAGCCGAAATGGGGGTAGCGGAGCAATTCTGTGGAGTAGCGTTCAAATGCCATGGCGCGCTTGGTATATCAGCGGAATGCGATGAATCAAAGAGAATTGCAAAAAAAATCATCGATGATGATGGCGTTGAATGATGAATGAAATCGATGATAATGCTTTCATTTTGAAAGGAAAATGGCAGGCTTTCTCAATCATGAATGGGTTCTTATTTCATCGCTTGCTGCGCTTTTCGCTTTTGTCGCTGATCATATCCCTGCAGGGCTTTGTGTCAGCAGAGATCATCGACGATCAACCGATCGAGCAAGAACGTGGAGAAAAGCCTACTCAGAGGCAAGGTATCCCGACCTTATGGATCGTGGGCGATTCGACCGTGCGATGCGGCACCGCTGGTCAGCGGGGATGGGGTGAGGAGATCAGTGCGCACTTTGATGCGAAAAAAATCCAAGTACAGAATCGCGCTCTCGGTGGTCGTTCGTCGCGTACGTTTTTTACCGAAGGCAAGTGGGAAGCGGTGTTGCGAGAATTGAAAGCGGGGGACTGGGTGCTGATGCAATTTGGTCACAACGACGCCTCGCCGATCAATGAAGACCCGCCGGTGAACGCATCGACTCGTGCGCGCGGAACGATCCGCAGCAATGGTGACGAAACGCAAGACATCATCAACATTCTCACGGGCAAGCCGGAGACGGTGCATAGCTATGGTTGGTATCTTCGGCATTTTGTGACAACGGCTAAGGAGAGGGGAGCGCATGCGATCATTCTTTCCCCTGTGCCGCGACTGGTGTGGACGAAGGAAAAGACCATCCAACGATCGACGGATTCGTGGTCGCTATGGGCGAAACAAGCCGCAGCACAAAGTGGCGCGCCCTTTTTTGATTTGAATGATCGGTTGGCGAGTCGATACGAGCAACTCGGTCCAGATGTCGTGAAGTCGCTTTTCGCCGACGGCACTCACACCACAGCTGCTGGTGCAGTTTTGAGCGCGGAAGTGGTGGTGGATGGCTTGAAGGAGCTTGCTCTTGCGCCTCTGGCCGAAACGATTTTGCCCAAAAAGCGCTAAGTGTCGCGTCGACGCAACTGAAAACTCCGCTCCTCACCCTCGCGCCCTGGGTAGGTGTGATGCACGACCTGTGCTTCTTCGACTTCAAAGAAAGGGGAAAATCGTTCGATCAATTCCGCCACAGGCGTATTCCAGGGCGGTCCGGCTCCCTCGTCGTCCATGTCGGTGAAAAATACGCCCAGCAGAAGCCCATATGCGGGAAGGATTTCCGCTGCCGTGGCGACATAGCGTTCACGCCACGACGGCGGAATGGCGCAGAAACACGTGTGTTCCCAGATGAGACCGACCCGTTCGGCTTGTTGCCATGTATTGGGATCAAAAAAATCACCGAGCACCACACGAACATTTGGCAACTCGCGGCAAAGCTCTTGGGCGGCTGACACTGCGCTCGCTGCGATATCGATGCCAATGACCGAATGCTGTGGGTAGGCTTCGGCCCAAGCTCGCAAGTCCCAGCCGCGACCGCAACCCGGCACCACGATGGCACCATCGATGACCACGTGCCCAAGCCAATGCGAGAGCATCGGATGCGCCGCGCCTTTGTCCCATGGCGTGTCGGCTTGCTGATAGCGATTTTCCCAATTCATGATTTCCCTCGCGCAATTAACACTCGACCCACACCGA
>RDYF01000009.1 GCA_004293285.1 Verrucomicrobiota bacterium
GCATGCCGACCCATGCGCGTGATCCGCGCTTTGCCAATGGGCAAGCCATCGCCCTGAAAACTCTTAGCTTTGAGCCAGCGATACAAAAACTTGTGCTCGCAGTAGATCACCGGGTCGGAAAGTTTGACCGACTCCACCAACATCGCATAGGCATCGGCAACGGTTGCCGGAGTGACGACCACGACACCGGGATAGTGTGCATACAGGGCCTCCATGCTCTGGCTGTGAAACGGACCAGAACCCGCTGTGCCGCCGGATGGCAAGCGCACGGTCATGGGAACCGGGACGCCCGTGCGATAAAAATGCGTCGCCGCGTGATTGACGATCTGATTGAACGCAATCGAAGAAAAGTCCGCAAACTGCATTTCAATGATCGGACGCATCCCTTGCAACGACGCCCCAATCGCCAATCCCGCCATCGCATCTTCGCTGATGGGAGCATCGAGCACACGATCGGGAAACAACTCCGCTAGGCCCTTGGTGGCTTTGAATGCTCCGCCAAAGGCCGCAATGTCTTGACCATAGAGGAAAACGCGAGGATCGTCACGCAGCAAATCTGCCTGAGCTTCGCGAATCGCATCGATGTAGGTAACGCTCATGTTTTTCGATCAAAGGGTTTCCGCAAAATTCGAACCAAAGGCCCGCCAGTCCTCCCGATAGGGATCCGGCGCGGGTTCTTGCTGGGCTTGGGCAACGGCTGCTTGCACCTCGATGGCTGCTTGCTCACGAATGCGGTCCATTTCTTCAGCACTCATGATCTGGTGCTCAATCATTTGTTTTTCGGCCACGTCCATGCAATCCCGACCGTAGCTTCCCGCTCTGATGGCATCTGGCACATACGATCCATCGTCGTGCTCGCCATGACCACTCAAGCGCAACAATTGAGCTACCACCAACTGGGGACCGGCTCCCGAGCGGGCTAGACTCACGGCTTGCCCAATCACTGCGGCACAAGCAAGAAAATCGGTGCCATCAACTTTGTGCCCCATCACTCCATAGCCCTTCGCCCGGTCCGCCAAATCTTCGCAAGCAAATTGCCGATGATTGGGCGTGGAATACGCAAATTGATTGTTCGCGACAACGATCACCAAGGGCAGCTTTTCCACCGCCGCCATGTTCAAGCCTTCATGAAAGGCACCCGTCGATGTCGCGCCATCGCCCACACAGGTCGCGCCGACACAACCGGCCAGTTTCCCTTGCAAACGCTTGGCCAAAAGACCTCCAGCCACGACAGAAACCGCAGAGCCAAGGTGACTGATCATGGCAAACATCCCTTCGAGGGGTCGACCCCGATGAATGTTGCCATCGCGTCCACGCATGGGCCCCAATGCCGACCCCAAGTACGCGCGAGCACAATCAATCAAAGGCTCGCCAAATGCCGTGCGACCTGCCTGATCGCGAATCAAAGGCGCGTACAAATCGCGACCCGGAATCAACGCCGCCCCCAAAGCCGCGCTGACCGCTTCCTGACCTTTGCCCAAATACACTCCGCCAACAATCTTTCCCGCCTTGTAAAGACTGGAAAGTTTGTTCTCCAGCGCGCGCGCCTGAATCATGGCTCGATACATCGCTCGCACATAATCCGCACCACCTTTTTGGGCATCGTGATGTTCACTTTCGGTCACGGCGAAACACTAGTCAGGATGCGACACGCGGAAAAGAAAAATCTCCAACCTTACTGCAATTGCGTTTCAACAAGGAGACTGTAACTGCCCCGCAGCGCCATCAATTCTTCATGGCTCCCACTTTCGACAATTTTGCCGTTCTGAATCACCAAAATGCGATCCGCATGACGCACGGTGGAAAGTCGATGCGCGATCACTAGGGCCGTTCGTCCTACCATCAAGCGCTCGAGCGCCTCGTTGACCAAACGCTCGCTCTCAGCATCCAAGGCACTGGTCGCTTCATCGAGCAACAATACCTTCGGATTGGCAAGCACCGCCCGTGCAATCGCAATGCGTTGACGCTGACCACCCGACAACTTGACACCACGCGGCCCCACGGCTGTGGCGTAGCCCTCGGCCATCTCTAGGATGAAATCGTGCGCATTGGCAATCTTCGCCGCCGCTTCGATCTCGGATTGCGTCGCCCCCACTTTGCCGTAAGCGATGTTTTCGGCAATCGTGCCTCCAAACAACATCACTTCTTGCGGCACGACTGCCATTTGCCGACGAATGTGCGCGAGCTCCAGTTGGGAGAGATTCTGCCCATCGAATTTCACTTGGCCTACCTCCACTTCGTAAAAGCCCTGCAACAGAGAAAAGATCGTGCTCTTGCCGCCGCCCGATGCCCCCACAAGCGCCACGCGTTCTCCAGGTCGAGCGACAAATGTCACGCCGCGCAACACTTCATGATCGGGTCGTGATGGGTAACGAAAAATCACACCATCCATCGAAATTTCCCCATGAAAACTCGGCAGGACGATGCCCCCTTTGCGCTCTGTTTTCATCGACATCACTTCACGCAGTCGCTCGGTCGCACCATTCATCGCGGAAATTTGCGACATAATTTCGGGAAAGGCGCCCAATGACGCACCCACAAAAATGCTAAAGAGAATGAACGAGGTAAACTGAATCGAGTTGATCTGATCCGACGCCAACATCCGCGCACCAAACCACACGACTGCGGCGATGGTGCCAAACATCACAAAGATGATAAAAGACAAAAAC
>RDYF01000056.1 GCA_004293285.1 Verrucomicrobiota bacterium
CCTCTGAAGAAAGAGATCGCTGCAGAAAAGTTGTTAGAAAAATGCCAACTCAAGTCGTGGACCTATCTCGACTCATCAAACTACGGCTCCCCCGAGCATGAAACGCGCGATAACCCTATCGCCCGTGTTGAGATTGCTGCGGACCGTCGATCTCTGTTGCTGCATTGTGAAGATTTTTCACAGCCTGCATCGTGCTTGGATCGGATCTATCACTTTCGCTTCATCCAAGCCGTCGACTGCTTTGAACAGCCCCTAGCGCGTGAAGAAATGGATGCCTATCTGACCCTGCGAGCCATTCCTCAGTAAGAGCTCACTCACCGTGACAGCAAGTCGGCAGTGCTTCCGCCGGTTTTTCCTGTTGGGAAAAAGCGCTGAACGGCAGCGTATCGTGCAGTCGCCAAGCCATCATCATCGCCGCCACGACGGCGAGTCCACGCTGCAAGCGCTGCATCGTCATGGGTTTGACGCGTGCGCGAAGTTTGTGAAACGAATGCTGTGCCAGCCACAGCAAGGGCACGGTGCCTAGTCCGAAGGCGAGCGTGAACTCCGCGCCCTTCGCAGGCGAACCCGCAAGCAGGGCGACACCAAACACCAGATACAAAGGACCGCAGGGAAGCAGTGGCGTCAGCAAGCCCATCAAGCCTGCAGCGCCGACACCGGAAAAGCGTTGCGTGCGGAATCGAGCTCGGGCGGTGAAGCGATTGAGAATGGCCGGGCGAGGGATTTTTTTGTCCAAGCCCAGAGCCGAAAGCAACAACGCCACAACCAGAGCCCAAGGCAACAGCACGGCAGGGGAATCGAAAAACCAACGCAGGGGCTGCGTGCCCAAGCTGCCGCACAGTGCTCCGATCAGGCCATAGGAAAGCAGCCGACCTCCATGATACAGGGTCGCTGCCGTCATGCGTTCGGCCTCGGTCTTAGCGAGCGTGCCGACCCCGCAAGCGATGGGTCCGCACATGCCCGCGCAGTGCAAGCTGGTGATCAGCCCGGCCATCAAAGCGCCAGCGGTGGTGGTAATTTCCATGATCTTAGCGTTGGCGAGTGACCTCGATGACTTCGGGCGAATTCTTCACGGCAACGGTAATCAAGGCCGACCATGCACTGATCAACAGAGCAAAGGCAAGGACCACATAGATCCAGGGATGGCGATTGAGAAACGATGCGTCAGTGGCAGCAGTGGTTGTTTTCATGGGGTATCGATGGTTTCAGGCGTTTTCAAGACACGAGGGTCAGGACCGAGAAAAGGAATGATTTCTTCAAACTCCACCTCGCCTGGATTGGCGTGAATGTGGAAAGTGATTTCGCTACGGCCGTGGTATTGCGCATGGGGCACCATCACGACCGCAGTACGCTGCGTTTCACCGAGCGCGGGAATGGTGAACGGCGTGCCGCCACCCGATAGAGTATAGCCCTGCGGTGCGTTCGACAAAGTCACCGTGATTTGAACAGGTTGATTGCGCTTGTTGAGGATGCGAAATTGATAGTGATTGCGCACCATGCTGCCATCGACATAATACGGTGCGCCACGCATGCGACTGAATTCCGCTGTGTAGGGTCGGACGCGCGTGCTCGCGATCACGGCCAGCACGGAGAGTCCCAGCAAAGCCAATACCAGATAGGCGAGAATGCGCGGACGCATGATGCGACGCTTTTTCTTGGTCAATCCATTGAGCGAATCATAGCGCACCAGTCCGCGTGGTTGACCGATTTTATCCATGATGGTATCGCAGGCATCGATGCACGCCGCACAGCCAATGCATTCCATTTGCAAGCCATTGCGGATGTCGATACCGGTCGGACAAACATGGACACAACGTCGACAATCAATGCAAGAACCAGACGTCTTGCCCTTGGGCCCACGTGGCTCACCGCGTCCTTCGTCGTAACCGATGATGATGGTATCGTCATCAGTCAGCGCGCTTTGCAAACGACCATACGGACACATCAAAATGCAAAACTGCTCGCGAAACAAACTAAAGGAAAACCACAGAATGCCAGTCAGCACGGTGACAAAGGTAAACACCGTCGCATGGGCAAGCGGACCTTCTTTGACATACGAATAGAGTCGCTCGAGCGAAACAAAGTACGACATGAACACATGCGCAATCAGCGCGGCGCTGAGAATGTAGAGCGTTTGCTTGACGACTCTTTTGATGATTTTGGTTTTCGTCCAAGGCGCGGCATCAAGCAATCGACGCGCTGGACCATCGCCATCGATCCAGCGTTCGATGCGTCGAAACACATGCTCCAAAAACACCGTGTAAGGACAGGCCCAGCCGCACCACAGGCGACCTAACAATGAGGTAATCAAAAACAATCCAAAACCCAGACCAGTGATGGCAAAAAACAGCACCCACAAGTCTTGAGGAATCAGCGTCAAGCCCATGACGTGGAAGCGCCGATTTTCGACATCGAGAAAAAGCGCAGGGGCGCCGTTGATGGGAATCCATGGCAAGAGCACGTAAACCGCTAAAAGCAGGATGCCAAAAAGACGTCGA
This sequence comes from Verrucomicrobiota bacterium, assembly GCA_004293285.1. Lineage (GTDB taxonomy): Bacteria > Verrucomicrobiota > Verrucomicrobiia > Verrucomicrobiales > Akkermansiaceae > UBA956. Next base: position 2,499 of record RDYF01000056.1, read on the forward strand.
TACCGCGTAAATCGACCACTGACATCGGCGGGGTGGAGAATGTAGTGCGAGCCGTCAGCATTGATCGTCGTCACCGAATCCAAATTCGGTTGCTTCTGTGTTCCTGCCCCAGCCATGCGAACAGCCTAGAGGC
>RDYF01000057.1 GCA_004293285.1 Verrucomicrobiota bacterium
ACCCAAATAGTCAAGGATGGGTAGCTTTGTCCATAAATTAAGTTACAGTTCCTAACCCTTCCCACTTGCGGGTCAACACGCCCACTTCTTCGGCAATCTCTAAGTCGTAATTCTGCTCCTTGAGCGCTGCTGCAACTTCATTCTTGCTGTGGTAGTAGCCCAATCCCAACTCGGCGATCGCCTCTCGACTCATGCTCCTCTCGGCAATCAAGTGGTTGAGGGCGCCACTTCCTACTTCGCCCCACAGCCAATCCCGGCACTGGGCGTACACCGCAGCCAGTATCCCCCGGCGCATCTCCCACTTCGCTGCTATTTCTATTTCCCTAGGGCTGTGTTCGCGTTCGGGCAGCGCTGCTCCCACCCTCGAAGCTGCTTCCCGCAAAGCTTCTACCCAATCAATGGCGGTGCATGGAAGTGATTGCCCGGTTGCGTCCGCGTAGCGAGTGCGCTAGCGTAGTTCGCATCGTTTCCCAAGAGAATGACTTTGAAACAAGAAGGATGAGAGAAGAACATCCGCTCTTGAGGATCGAACGAGCCTTATCTGAGCTCAAGGACGAGACTGAGGAAAATCAAGTAATGCTGTTGGTAGCACGCCATTTGAGAGAATCGCAGCGCAAAGTTGGTTGAAGGCTGAAAGGCTCGGGTATGGCAACATTCACCTCAAGGCGTGGAATAGCAGCAAAAAGCTAATCGAAAACACCACCACCACTGGGCGCCACCACTATTTTTGCTGCTATCAATGCGGGCGATCGCAATTACCTTGTCAAAGCTGCAACTTTTGAAAGCTCGTGTCTGTCCCCGGTAGTTTTGTTACCGAGAAGGCTCCAAGAGTCCAGCATCTGACCGTACAAACAAGTCATTTCCCAAGCAATCCGAGCGTAGACCTTACCCAAAGATGAGTCTTTCTCGCATTGAGGAATCAGGTCAAGTCCCATTGCTAGGTGCTGTTGGTCAATCTGATTATGGATTTGCCAGTAGCGACCCGCTTGCAGCCCCAGCTTTGCAAGCTTCGGACTCGCTGCACAGAAGAAGTCATAGGACGCCCCTTCTGAGATTAAATTCAGTGTAATGATTTGGTGTGCGTTTGATTCGCGCAGGACTGAACGAAAGCAATATGCGTTTACTGATATGGTTTCAAGGGTTGCCGGCACGTTAGTTGGACTCTCATCGGGTTCCAGAAAATCATATGTGTGCATCCACTCAATTAGCCGTTCGCAGTGATCGACTTCCTCCATCGCATGTCGGGCAAAGCACCCTTGGTAATAAGGGTCGTGGCACATGGCATGGCGCAGAGATAGCGCCGAGGTAAAATCGCGGGATAGGTGATATAACTGGCGAATCCAACCTCTAATCTCCTCTGGCGTTGAAGTCACTGCCAAGGTTTCGTAAAAATGTCCATTTCGGAGGAGATTCCGATATTCTTCTGCCAAACTTAACAGCCACTGCATAGATCCACTCCTGCCGTATAATTTTACTTTGACTAGATTTGGTGCCTTTAGGGGGCGAAATTTGTTAAGCGCCAGTATATTATAATAATAAAGCAGTATACTAAAACCAGTCAAGTAGACTAATGCCCCTTGAGTGGCCCTACCGTGTTCTATTCTTTTTTCTCTCATTGCCAGACACGTAAGCGTTGCTATCCGCTAAACACTGGACAAAAGTGGACAAGATAGCCAGTCTAAGTCTTTAACTAGGCTACGTTAGTAAGGTCACGACACCTATGGGTGCTTTCCAGCCCATAGCTATGTCGCCGGAGATTAAACATCTCTATTTAGCTAAGGAAGTGTCTCCGGCACGACAAGCCCCACTAACATTGACGAGGAAAACATTACCGGAGAAATCCGAGGGGGATTTATCCCTAAGAAACGCCCCATTGAGGCGGGTCTTCATCGAACAGTATCAATAGCCTCTGTCCTGTAATGCCAGCAGGTATGCCAAAAAGAATGACCGCTTTTGAGGCGTCTTGGTTTTATTTTGTATGCTGAGTCCACGTTTGTCCAATTAATTGGCGATTAGAGACGTACCGATCGGAAAACCGATCCCAGGCCTTTGTGAAAGTGTCAGTTCTGCGTCTGTCCTGACACAGCGAAGTTTATTCGTACCGACCTACCTATTTTATGGGCTGATCGTGCAACCAGAGCAAGTTGCTTCCCAACTCTGTTAGACTTGCTTTAGGTATGCTTCATCAAAAATACCCAAACATCACAATTATGAGCAAATTATATCAAGGGAAAAGTCAATCTAATACGGGAATTCTTGTAGTCGATAATAACAGAAGAATAGTGAGTATAAATCAAAATTTTGTAGAGTTGTGGAGTGTCCCAAAATACGTTATAGACTCACAAAACGAGTTCCAAGCTTTACAGTTAGCTTCTCACTATTTAGAAGAACCTCAAAAATTTGTTAAACAAATAACAGAAGTATACCAAAAGCCGGAATTGAATATTTATGCAATTATTAAATTTAAATGCGGTCGGCTGTTAGAGATATCTTCTCAGTCGCAATGGTTTGAAGAACAATATGTAGGGAGAGTCTGGAAAAGTCGCGAACCTGACAAATTCATATTTGATGAGCCAAAAT
>RDYF01000097.1 GCA_004293285.1 Verrucomicrobiota bacterium
CTCGATTGATCCATAGGCAGACGGCCAAATGCGAATGGGCTGTCAATTTCGCAAAAATCTGCGATTTTTTTATCATTGTGAAATGAATTCCTTTGGATAGTAGTAAGAGATCGTGATGGAAGGTGACATCAATCAAATTTTACTGACGGCTGGTGCTGGCGCGGGCTTGCCCAAGGAAGATTTGTTGCCGCTTGTTTATGAGGAACTCAGAGGGTTGGCTGCAGCGCGGATGGCGGGAGCAGCAGGACAAACCCTACAGCCGACGGCATTGGTTCACGAGGCCTGGTTGCGCATGGTCGGGACTTGTGACAGCAAATGGAATGACCGGGCACATTTTTTTCGCGCGGCAGCCCAAGCGATGCGTTGCATCTTGGTGGATCGGGCAAGGGCGAAAAGTTCGCTCAAACGTAATTGGGGCAAGCATCAGGTAGCTCTTGAAGAGATTGATCTCGCTGTCAGCTCGCCAGATTGTCGGATCTTGCTCGTCAATGAAGCGCTGGATCTTCTCGAGCAAAAAGATCCTGAGAGTGCTCGCATCGTCACTATGAAATTTTTCGGAGGCCTGACCAATAAGGAAATTGCCAAAACGGACGGAGTGACGGAACGCACGATCGAAAGCAAGTGGGCTTATGCGAAGGCTTGTTTGTTTGACTTGATCGAGGGAATCGCTGATTAACCAGGAAAGTCATATCATTCCGTGAATTCTTCCCCGTCCATCGAAAGAGCTTTGTTTGAAGGCGCGTCCAGCATTGAAGATGCGGATGCGAGAGCGGACTTTTTGGATCTCACTTGCCATGGTCAGCCAGAGTTGCGAAGAAGGATCGAAAGATTATTGAGCCTGCGGCTGTCTGCAGAACGTTTTTTCGAGGTTCCTGCCGCCGAAACCGAAGATGAGGCCGACGACCTCAAGGGGCACGTCGCATCCAGTGCACTCGCTGTGCGTAGTGATGGGGAAGAAATGGACACACGCATTGGCCGCTATCGCCTACTGGATCGGCTCGGCGAGGGCGGCTGCGGCATTGTCTATCTGGCAGAGCAAATGGAGCCAGTGCGACGTCGGGTTGCTCTGAAAATCATCCGCCTCGGCATGGATACGGAAAATGTCATCGCCCGCTTCGAACTGGAGCGGCAAGCGTTGGCGATGATGGATCACCCCAACATCGCACGCGTTTATGATGCAGGCACGACGTCATCAGGTCGCCCCTTTTTTGTGATGCAGTGGGTCGAGGGGGATAAAATCTCGGATTACTGTGACAAAAAGCGCTTGAAGATCCGCGAGCGGGTCGAATTGTTCACGCGCGTTTGCCACGCGATCCAACATGCTCACCAGAAAGGCGTCATCCACCGTGATATTAAGCCATCCAATATCATCGTCACGGAAATCGATGGCATCGCGGTGCCGAAGGTCATCGATTTTGGAGTCGCTAAGGCCACCAGCGAAAATCCAGCGAAGGGAGAAACTTTTACCCATGCCGGTCAATTCATTGGCACTCCCGCTTACATGAGCCCCGAACAATCCATGGGAGGGGGAATGGATGTCGATACTCGCTGCGATGTCTATGCGCTGGGAGCTTTGTTGTATGAGCTTTTGGCAGGTCAGCCTGCCTTCGATCCTACAAGGTTTCAAAGCAATGATGTCATCAACACGCGACGCATTCTTTGTGAAGAAGAACCTCGTTTGCCCTCGGCTTTGGTGGCATTATGCAGCTTGGATCGATTGCTTCAAGTGGCCGATGCCCGCGCATGTGACGCGCAGAAATTAGTGCCAACGCTTCGAGGCGATCTCGATCGGATTGTGATGATGGCGATGGAAAAAGACCGCCAGCGTCGCTATGGCTCTGCCGATGCCATGGCAGCTGATTTAGTGCGCTACTTGCACGATGAGCCAGTGATGGCTCGACCATCGAATCGCATGTATCGGCTGAGGCGATTGGTTCGGAGAAATAAAGTGGTGTTTGCCGCTGGTGCGATGGTGCTTGCTACGTTGATCGTGGGTTTTGCCATCTCCACACGAATGTTCTTGCGTGAAAAACAGGCACGTGAGGAACAGGAACGCCTACGAGATCAAGCCGAGGCGGCGCGTTCTGTAGAAATGCAATTGCGAGGACAAGCAGAAGCGCGAGAAATCTGTGCCCAAGCTGCCGTGCAATTGTCTTATGATAAAATCGAGCAAGCCGACCAATTGCTGGTATCGATCCCTCTGGATCGAGTGCCGTCCTCACTGGAGGCTGCCGCTGCGTATCGTACGGTCGGTGAATGGCACCGCAAGGCGGGTCGCATGCAACAAGCAGCAGAGCGATTTACTGGTCTTGCTGCTTCGATTTCCGAGATAGATCGCTCGGATCTATACAAAGTATCGACGCATTTCCTACCGGCCGCAGTGTTTACCTGTGAGGTTGATGATATGGCCAACTATGAACGGGTGCGGCGGCTTGCTTTGATCCGCTTCGGGACGACCAAAGACCCTTGCGTCGCGGAACAAATCTTGAAAGCTATTACTTTGCGTTCCGCTGATAGCGCGACAATGGAGGAGATCTCTCATCTTGCCGGTTTCCTCCTCGATTCGATTGGCCTCGAAGGTGACAAAATTGCCGATCAAGAAACGTGTGCTTGGGGCTGCTATTCACTCGCTTTGTGGTATTACCGTCTCGGCGACTCTGCGAAGTGCATCCGTTGGTGCGAACTCTCTCAACGGCGGGGCATGCTTTCTGCTCCTCGAGCAGCCTGTGTTCAGTTTCTGCTCGCCATGTCGCATCAACAACTCGGCAAAAAGAAGGATGCCCAAAATTTTTTGGATATCGCTGACAAAGCTCTCACAGAGCGCAAGCAGTCTGCCGATGGGATTTATTTTGGTGATAATCCCGTATGGGTGGACTGGGTGAACGCGAATATCCTATCAAGGGAAGCGAAGCTAATGATTTGCCCTTGAGCGTCTCCTCAGCGTGAGAAGCTTTTTGATGAGAGTCTTGTTTCATCGAAAAAAAACATTTTTTTTGCGAATGACTTCGGGTTTTGCGGCTGGATCACGTTTTTCTAGATTGGACCCATGGTGGGTTACGAAACAATGAATCAGAAAAAAATTATGAAATTACCTAAAAGATACCATATCGCTCTTACGTGTGCAGGATTGCTCGGAACGATGGCCTCTTCGCAGGCCGCGCTCACAATCGGGGACATCATCAGCGTCAACTTCGGTGCACCAGGTCATGGTGCGACAGTTACTGGGGCTGCTTTGATTGGCAGTAATCTCGATGTCTGGAACAATATCAATGCAAACGCTGGCACGAATGTCAGCACTCTTGGCACGGTCGGTCTCAACAAGGTAGATGGCAGCTCATCCGGCGCAAGTTTGTCGGTCACTACTGGTAGCTTCAATGGCTCAAACGCAGACAGCGCCAATCTTGATATTTATGAAGGAAATATCTATCTTGATAGCAATGGTCAATTTGGCCCTGGCGGTCCAGCTACGATTAGTCTCACAGGTCTTGGTGCCGGAAGCATTGTCGATCTTTACTTCTACATTGGCGCTGGCCACACGTCCGGTGAGGGCGGAGCTATCACCATTGGTGGCACGACTTACAGTGTTACGGATTCTAACGTTATTGAATCAGCCTACACTCCGGGCGTGAACTATCTGAAATTTGATGACGTGACAGCGGATGCCTTTGGCAATATTGAGGCAACATGGTCCGCTGCATCCGGACAACGGTTCGCTTCGCTTTCGGGCATGCAAATTCAAGCTGTCCCAGAGCCTTCCGCAGCACTGCTTGGCGGCCTTGGCTTTTTTGCGATTCTGCGCCGCCGTCGCAAGTAAGATGATTTGGCTCTGCTGAGAGCTTGATGACGACGAGTCCTAATCATTGGGGAATTAGGACTCGTTTTTTTTATTGGGTTCATCATCAAATGATTTTCAAAATAAATATCACAATCACAGCATAACGATTGATGTGATAAAATCATTGATCACAAATCCACGCAAATTCCACCGGTGAAGCCACCTTGGCTAAGGTGATCTCAAGCAATCCATCCTGCTTCTTTTTTGATATGCAATTGAATTTTTTTCTTCGTTCTTTTTTCTCTTTCTTGGCCTACGCCACTATCCTCGGTGGTGGTGCTTGTGCCGATGTGCAACTCAGCAGTAAAGCTGTCATCGATGGCATGTCTGGCACTTACACAACGTCTTCGCTGAGTGCGCTAGTTTTCGATATCACCCAGGTCGGTGGGCAACGCAGCAGCGACATTATGGGTGCCGCTGTGGCCAAAAGTGGTGGAATGGTGACCATCGATGGCAATGGCTCCCTGCGAATCATCGGAGGGAGTAGCGATGTGCTCGGCATAGCAGACGTTCGCGGTCGCACGGTGAACATCTCCCTCGGGTCAGGCGGCTTGATCGACATTCTGGGCGGTGTTCTCGTGAATGGCGGATGGGGCGGCGCTGTTTGGCTCTCGAATTTCGCCGATATGAATATCGCTGCTGGCGCTGTATTTGACGTCTGGGATGGCACGAATAACATCCGCGTGGACGCACTCAACGGTTCTGGAGCTGTGCAGAATGGAAGTAATAGTGGCAGCATGCGTTCCTTTACTGTCGGCGTGGACGGTGGTTCAGGACATTTCTCCGGTGTCATTGGCGGCGGGACGGGACGAGCAGGAAACAACCAAATCAGTCTGACGAAGGAAGGGGTGGGTCAACAAATCCTCAGTGGGAATCATACTTACGCTGGCACTACCACCATCGCCCAGGGTACTCTCGTCGTTACGGGATCCATCGCCTCCAGTAGTCTTACCACTGTGACAAATGGAGCATCTCTCGCTGGTTCTGGGATCGTAGGCTCGCTGATGATCGCTCCCGCTGGGATCCTAACGCCCGGCATCGGCCTAGGAACTCTCGATGTTGATGGCGACTACAACCAGTCAGGCATCCTCGAAATGGAAATCGATGGTCTCACCGCATCTTCTCAACACGATCAGTTGGCCATAGACCGCACCGGCGGCAATGCCACTGTGACTTTGGCGGGAAGCCTCCGTGTAAAATTCGGCAGCAGCTACACTCCGGCGGAGGACGACCTTGTTTTTCTCGTCGTGAACGATGGGAATGATGCCGTGATAGGAACCTTCACGGGCTTTGCCCAAAACGCCGTGGTCACGCGCTCGGGTGGCTATGATTGGCAGATAAGCTACACCGCCGATTCTACCGCCGGAACTTTCACGGGGGGAAATGACATCGCCCTGCGCGCTATCCCTGAGTCCACAGGCTACGATCCCTCGCAATATGAACCCGGCTTGACCTTTCGTCTTTATGATATCCGAGAAGGAATGGATCAACTTTATCCTCTTGTCCCCGGCCAAACACCGAATGTTGATGAAAAGAGGGCGACCATCGATTGGTCTGGTAGTGCCAATTTCGCGGGTTTTACGCAGCAATTTCTCGTCGAATGCTTCGCAAGTCTCAAGATCGAGACCCCTGGAACTTATGAATTCCGCATCAGCTCGGATGACGGTTCGCAATTGCAAATTGGCGAGACCTTGGTGATCGACCATGACGGGGTGCATCCTGCGACCTCGCTACTTGGCTCTCACTTCCTCAGTGCAGGGCTCCATCCGTTGATGGTGCGGTTCTTTCAGAATACTGGCGATTGTGTGTTGAAACTGGAATGGCGTCCTCCCGGGGCGGCGGACTTTGTTACCGTGCCTTCGACAGCCTTTCTCACCACGGCAGGAGTGACACGCGTCGTTGCTCCGGGGAAAAAGGAAATCATCACGCCCGGCGATACCTCACGCCCCGGCAATGGACAGCCGCTCGCGACCGTTCACCCTTCTTGGGAAGTGACCACCATCCACCCAACCTCATTCCGGCCGAAGGTTGGTGCGATGGCAGTGCACCCGATCGATGGGCGGCTCTTTGTTGCTACATTTGATCCCAATCAATTTAGCACGCCCGACCCGCTACCCGGAGGGGACGGAAAAGTCTGGGCGCTAACGAATCCCCAGGGGAATGATCCTCAGGCAGTCACCGTCACCGAGGTCGCTTCTGGTCTCTCCGAACCGCTTGGTATGGCTTTCATCGATGGTGAACTCTATGTCTCACAACGCACTGCGATCACTCGACTGCGCGACACCAATGGCGACGGCTATTTCGAAACAAAAACCGACATTGGTGGCGGCTGGACTTCTGACAATTACCACCATTTTCACTTTGGACTACTCGAGCGCGATGGCTTTGCCTATTCGACCCTATCCACAGCCATCGACTTCGCGTATCCAGGCCTTAATGGACCGAATCCGCCCAACCGCGGCACGCTTGTTCGCACCCACTTGACGACTGGTGAAGTCAGTTATCTTTCTGGTGGTCTACGCACTCCGAACGGACTCTGTTTTGGTCCCGAAGGCGAAATCTTCCAGACGGACAACCAAGGCTCGTGGATGCCAGCGTCCCGACTGAATCACCTCCAGCCAGGCCGATTCTATGGCCACTACAACAACCCTGCCGACGGCGGTAGCCCCAGTCTCTACGCCGACCAGCCGGCGACACCGCCTGCTGTGTGGTTTCCACAAAATGAAGTTGCCAATTCACCGTCTCAACCTCTGTCCATCCCTAACGGTCCCTACGCCGGCGACCTACTGATCGGTGACATCACTCTCGGTGGTATAAACCGCGTCTCGCTAGAGAAGGTCAACGGCGTTTGGCAAGGCTGCATCTATCGGTTTACCCAAGGTCTCGAAGCAGGTGTCAACCGCCTTGCATGGGGGCCTAATGGCTCGCTCTACGTCGGCTGTATCGGCGGCACCGGCAATTGGTCATGGAATGGCACCTCCACGGGCCTCCAGCGCCTGAGTCCGAAGCCCGGTACCCCCGTCACTTTTGAAATCGCCAAGATCAGAGCCACTTCCACGGGTTTCGAGATCGCTTACACCAAGCCGATTCCTGAAGCATTTCTCGGAAATCCAACAAATTACGCAGTGCGTCAGTGGCGTTATCAGGCTACCGCTGAGTATGGCGGTCCGAAGATCGACGAGCAAAATCTCACGGTCGCTCGCGCGATTTCCTCTGCTGACCGCACCCGTGTTCAACTTGTCATTCCCGGTCTGAAGAAAGGACACGTGGTTCACCTGAAAAGCGACCCATCGGCCGATGATGGCTCGGTCATTCTATCGACCGAAGCCTGGTACACGCTCAACGAAATCCCCGGAGGCCCCTTTGGGCTGCAACTCGATGAGTCTACTGTGCCGGAAAATCAGCCTGCCGCCCGTGCTGTTGGCTCTCTCTCCGCATCGCATGCGAATCGTGAAGAGCAAATCATCTTTTCTTTGCCGATAGGGGTCATGGACAATTCTTCATTTTTGATCGACGATACCAAGCTCGCAGTGGCAGGCCCTTTTGACTACGAGCGACGCAGTTCTTACTGGGTTCGCATTCGTGCTACCGATTCGGCGGGGCTGTTTACGGAGGCGGATTTCACTATCTCAGTCGGCGACATTGGGGAGGAAAACCCACCAATCCGAATCCAGCTTAGCAATGCGGTATTACCTCTCGATCATCAAGCTGGTGCTCTTGTCGGTCGACTGATGATCGACGATTCTGATCTCGGAGATCTGGTGGAAATTTCTGGGCAGCAGCAGGCAACTACGGCCGTAGTAGAAGAATCATTCGATTACCCAGTAGCAACCGATCTATCTGGTCAAAATCTTGGCATTGGTTTTTCTGATGGTTGGCTGAGTCTGAATGGCAACGCCATGTTGGGCAGTCGATCACTTGCTTACACGGATTCGTCTGGTCTGATTCTGAAAAGTTCGGGAAACCATGCCATCGCATCGGCCAATTCTCGACTCCACCGCCCGCTCGCTGTCGCCCGCGGTGCGGATGGAACCACTTCCTATGTGAGCTTCATTGCTGATCCTATCAACAATGCTCATTTTTGGGGAATTGAGTTTTGGAACGGCGCAGCGGGCGATGGCAACCGCGTGCTTCAAATCGGCAATGAACTCGGCTTCGGCGTACGGGTTCGTAATGGCACAAATAAGCTTTTTGCGATAAACGATGCCCGCCCGCATTTTTTCGTCGTTAAAATAGAACACCTTACAGGTAACGATCGCGTATCGGTTTGGATCGATCCTCCTCTCGCAGCAGAACCAATAGCTCCCGATCTTTTTTTTTCGCCTAACGAAACGGCAGGATCGCTTGCCTTCAATCGCGTTGGAATGAGTGATTTTGTCGAGACCTCGTCTCCTTCACTGGATGAGTTGCGCATAGGCGATCACTGGAGTTCCGTCACACCGCATCAACAGTCTTACCCCATTTTTGAACTCGTCGCGGGTGATGGCGATGATGATAACGCATCTTTCTCCATCATGGGAGATCGGATCAGCGTTTCCTCAGCTCTCGCCACTGGACTCCAGCGGATTCGAGTTCGTGCAACCGATAGCAGCGGCAAGTCCTCTGAGCAGCCATTGCTGGTCTTAGTTGGACAAGGGCATTTCGATAGCAACAATGACGGCATCGACGATGCTACGACAACGAGGTTAGGATTAGATCCGCAGAGTCTTCTATCGAAAGAGTCTTACTTTGGCCGCGGCGGAAGTCATACCAACTTGCGTCCGCGATTGGGATCGGGGAACTTCTTCTTAAATTCTTATGTCGTGCCAGGCAATCTCTATCGAGTGGAAAGTTCGGACGATCTAGTGAGGTGGAATCTAGAGTCTCAAAGCGTGGTGGCGCCAACCAACTTTTTGCAGTCTTCTATGGAGTGGCCTGTCACGCATCCGAACGTGCCTCGGTATTTTTGGCGAGTCGTAGGAGGATGGCCCGTCGGCCATGGTGTGAATCCTTTGGCGGACGGACTCGCTGGTTTAACCTTCGTGGGTGGCAGCGCGGGCTGGAGTTATGATGCAACCAACGACATCCTTCGGCACGAAAGCGCCGCGCCGTCTGATTGGCTTCATTTTGCGGGTGAATACAGCGATTTCCTCCTCAGCCTGGATTTTCGTTTGTCGCAGGGCGGGAACTCAGGCATCTTCGTCCGCGCTGCCCAGACGGGCTATCCTTGGGTCACCGGCAGCGAAATCCAGCTCACCCACGAACCTCGTCTGCCGATTCACGCGACTGGTTGCCTCTACGACCGCATTCCCGCTGAGCCCGCTGCAGATAATCGGCATTCCGTCTGGCATCGGCTCGAAGTGTTGATGATCGGTGGTCGCGTCCGCGTATGCGTCGATGGCGTCACGACCGTTGATGAAGCAGACATTCGGGAAAGTTACCCACAAATTCCCTGGTCGGCACGCGGTGTCATCGGGCTCCAGAACTCGCACGCCGCCGCACCAGGCAGCATCGAATTCCGCAACATTCGCATCATCGATCTCGCCTCGCAATCAACCCCACCGCCGTAAGAGCAGAAGTTTCCTCAGGCGTCAGAAAAGAAGATTTCTCCAGCAGATTGCTCGCGGAGAGAAATGGCACAAAATCAGGCATGCAGTGAGCAGAAACTGCCATAGAAAAGAGCATTCTTCTAATAATAAATGCTCATGCGAGCAGCTTTTTTGCAGTGGGTAAATCGGATATGGTTCATGGGCGAATGGGCGATGAGTGAACAAGATCATGCGTGAGTGGCCGAGACGGACGACTCTCGCTGGTTTCGGAAAACTCTTTGCTTATCCGCATTGATGTGCGGTAATAACCTGATGAGAATTTTTGTCGAACTCCCTGATCTGATCTTTCAGGAAGTCAAGATGCGCGCTGACCAGCAAGGTGTGGAGCTCCACGACCTCCTCGTTTCATCCATCATAGCGGGAATGAATGCGCCACGAGCGACAGGTGCCTCACCAATGATGCCTGTGCCCTTGCCCTATTTTCGTCAACCGAATGGAACTGTCGTGCCAGCACGGAGCAATGCCGAGCTACACGCGATTTTGGAAGAAGGCGATATTGCAGATCATCGCCAAGCATAGGCAACATCCCTGCTCGCTTTCGACATGGATTCCTGATAAGTCTCAAGCAATCGAAATCAGGGCAGCAATGGCAAGCCGAGTTGCTTGAGAAAATCGTTGTGAGTTTTCGTGGCATTTTCAATGGTTTTCTCGATCTCTATCAACTCTGCATGGGTAGCCGACAAATCGATCGCTCTCTCTGCAACTGCCGTGCTGATGTAGCGGGAGATGTTGAGGTTGAAGTCGTTCTTCTCAATCTCATCCATCGCCCCGCGCAGTTGGTCAGCGATGCTCCAGAGGGTGTTGCCCAGTTGTTTTTGGTTGGTATCGGTCATTGGGAAAGTGTGAGGTGAGAAATGAGAAGTGAGAAATTGAGTCGGATTTTAGCTTCTTTATAATGGTGGTCAGAATGGCGACGATTTGATTGGATTCGTCGAGCAGTGGAGCGAGTTGATTTTCAGGAATGATGTCAGTGGCAACGTGCAGGCGCAGCCAGTATCGGGTCTCGCGGGCCTCTTTGAGAGCGATGGACACTTTCGAGAGATAATCGGCCCAGCTCTGCCCGCCTTTGGATCCTTCGAGATTCGCCCCAACAGAAGTGCCGGACCGTAGCAGTTGATTGACCAGCGTCCGCGATACGCCCTTCTTTCCTTCGAGCGACTGACACAAATTCACCACCCTCACCGCAAAGTTAAACGCCCGTTCTCCGATTTCCTGTGGTTCTTCACTCATATTCCTTTTCTCACTTCTAATTTCTCACTTTTCACTTCTCCCCCGTCGTTTGATTTTGGTTTCCAGGACCTTGAGGTCGGCTTCGTCCTGCTGGTCTGCTTCGGCGGCCTCGCGCTTCTTCCTCTGCGTGTCAAAGTCAAGATAAAGCTCCGCCGTCCGTTTTTCCATTTGTTTGTGGCTGATGGAACCCGCATGATTGAGCAAGGGGAAACCATTCGAGGTGATGATCTGATCCACGTTTTGTTTCCAAAAGTCCATGCGCGTTTCCTGCTTGCTCTTGGCACGCAGTTCGGCGGTTTCCAGGAAGATGACGACCAGTCGATTGAGGGTGTCGATCTCGTCCTCAGTGAGGTAGTTCTTGGCAATGATGATATCGTCTTTGCGCACTTTTTCGCCCTTCCAAGAGAGGAGCCCGAAATGCGGATCGTCGGGATTGGCGCGTGCGGTGACAAGTTCGGCAGCGGTTTTCTGGGTCACGGCGAAAATGAGAAGATTCTGCACGGTGGCAAAGAAGACCTTAGTGGCTTTGTCCGTCTTGTCGTAGTCGCTGCTCAGGGCAAAGAGGTCGCGCACTTTTTGGTAGAAACGTTTCTCCGAGGCGCGGATGTCGCGGATGCGCTCCAGCATCTCGTCGAAGTAATCCGGTCGGCCATCCGGGTTTTTCAGGCGCTCGTCATCCATCACGAAGCCCTTGAGCAGAAATTCCTTCAGGACGGTGGAGGCCCAGCGGCGAAACTGCACCCCGCGTGGCGAACGCACCCGGTAGCCGACAGCGAGGATGGCATCCAGATTGTAGAGTTTGGTCAGGTAGTTTTTGCCGTCTGCGGCAGTTACCGAGGATTCCTCGGTAACTGAATTTTCAGAAAGCTCCCCATCTGCGAAGATGTTCTTGAGGTGTAGACCCACGTTGTCTGTGCTCACGTCAAAGAGCTGGGACATTTCCCGCTGCGTCAGCCACACAGTCTGCTCCTGCGCCCGCAGCTTGATCTGGCTGCGGCCGTCTTCGGTGGTGTAGAGGATGAGGTCGTTCATATTTCTCAACGCAGGGATGCCAGTGTTTCGTGAATGCGGTCGGTTTCGTCGTAGCCGCAGAATAGCTCGCACTCGGTCTCGCCGATGTGGCGACTATAGGGATCGATGATCTGGTTGTGACGGTCGTAGAGCATGATCGGGGCAAGACCGGAGTAGTTGGCCTTGAGCCCCTGCCAGCGGAAGCCCCATTTTTCCATGGTGCCTGAGAAATCGGATTTCGTGCGCAGAATTTGCAGGGCTAGTGGCCGACGTTGCTCGACGTAGTAATCGACGGAAACCGAGCGGTCTTTGGTGACATGGAGCTTGTGTTTGCGTTTCGGGCTCAGGTCCGCGTCGTGGAAGATGCGCTGCACGATGCGATCGGCCACGTCTTCTTCTGCGGCGCGGTGGTCGTTGAGAATTTCCAGTCGGGATATGGCCACCAGTCCCTCGGCAAAGACGTGGATGTCTGTGGCATCGAGCGGCAGATCCAGCCAACGGTAGAGCACGCCGTGTTCTTCCTTCAGATAATGCTCGGCACAGAGCCGCTGAAGGTGATGCTTCATGGTCTCCGTCTCGATGTTTTGTCCTTGGCTGGTGAGCCACGCGAGGGTTTTGCCGCGATCGCTGAGACGGATTCCCTGCGGAGTTTTTTGGCTCAGCTCCAGAACGACTTGCCAGCCATCGGGATAAGAGGCGGGCATGGTGAAAAGCAAGCCGTGGGCGCTGGGTTCGATCTCCAGACTACGGTCCCAGAAGGAGTTCAGCAGCCCGCGCAGTTCGTTGGATGAAAGATGTGAGTTGGTAGTCATCAGAATAAGCTGTCTTCCCATTCCCAGCCAAGATCAATCTTCCACATCGCGGCAGTTTTGTTGATAAAATCGCGAAAATCCGTGGGCATGATAGGAAAAGCATCGAACTGCCTTCTGTCCTCATGCCGCTTGGGCAAGTGCATGAGCAGATCGTGATACGTCTTCAAGCCCGCCGCCGAGAGAGCAGAAATTTCCTTAGGCGTCAGAAAAGAAGACATAAAAAAGAGCACCTTGCCAATAACAAATGCTCATGCGAACAGCTTTTTTGGAACTGATGGCATGGGAAATGTCTACTGCTAGAAAATTGACTCAGTATTGTTGGTATCAAATGCAGATCCAGATTCATCATGAAGTGGGCTTATCCGTCGATTTTTTCGATGTTTTTTCGCTTTGAAGATGAATCGCCTTGCACGGCATTGGAGAATCAGAGAGTTTCGATGGCGCAAACGATCTCTCATCTACGCATGAATGCTCAAATCGATCAAATTTTGGATGGCTACCGATTGATCCGCTTTCTTGGTCGTGGGGGCTTTGGTGAAGTCTGGCTCTGTCGTTCCGAGGCAATGGGCGATTATCGAGCCTTGAAAATCATTCCTAGCACTTCTGCTTCTCATTTGCAAAAGGAGTATGATGCTTTATTGCATTATCGAAAGGCAGCATCTTCCCTTCGCTCGCCGCATTTGCTTTTGGTCGAGCACGTGAATTTGACTGATGTTGGGCTTTTTTACGTCATGCCATTGGCAGATGGTTCAGGAGCGGATGATCCGGCAGATTTGGCGTGGGTACCCACGACTCTTGGTCGGATAATTCACGAAAAAAAAGATAGCGCCAGTTGGTTTGCCAGTGAAGAAATCATTGCCATCATGGCTCCTGTCCTGGGGGCACTGCAGACCTTGTCAGATGCCGGTCTGATTCACCGAGATGTCAAGCCGGACAACATCCTGTTTTTTGACGGGAAGCCCTGCTTAGGAGATATCAGTTTGTTAGGGCGAGATGCCGAAATGATTACTCATCGAGGCACTCCAGGTTATACGACTCCGTCTTGGTATATCGGAGGTCATCCTGACATGTATGGTGCCGCTGCGACGCTCTATCATTTGCTCACGGGCAACCTACCCGATAAAATGGGACGATCTTCTTTCCTTTAGCCACCGCAAGGAGAAAAATCGCTAACGACAAAAGAGATCGTCGAGTGGATGCGTCTTCACAAAGTGATTCGACGTGCATGTGAGGAGAAACCCGCAGAACGCTTTCTTGATTTCTCGGCCATGGTGAAGAATCTCGCGCCATCGCCACCCGAGGTCAAAAAGCTGCCACGGATCCTTTTGGCAACCTGCTCTCTGATCGGAATTGCCGCAGCTACGGTTGTCGCTGTGTTTCGTGAGAAACAGTCCGACTGGTCAAGCGGAGATAGCAAGGGCACGGATCAAGCGAATACCCAACTTCCTGAACTGACCGAGGAGCAAAAGAATGATTACCGCATTCTCGTGGGACTGAGCGAAGCCTATCTCAAAGAAAAAAACTATTCGAATGCGCTAGCAACAATTGAATCATTGCTTTCGACTTATCCTCAAGCACGCATTCAACCACAATATTCCATCACACGAGCGGCTGCTTTGATAGGGCTAGACCGACGCGAAGAGGCAATCAAAGAACTCAAAAGCGATGTGCATCTCAGCCCCAACATCGCTGCCGCGAGCATACGCCAAGGATTGTGGCTTTCTCTTCAAGAATGGCAGGAGGCAGAAAACGATCTAAGCCGTATCCTCCAAAAATTCGGCCCCAACACCATCCTGCTCTATCATCGAGCCGAATCGCGGATCCTCCAAGATAAGATGGGAGCTGCACGCGAAGATCAAAAACGAGCGCTTGCCATCAAACCTAATGACCCGCAGCAAATCGATTTGGTCACGCAGTTGTGGAAACCACTCGAAGCCAAATATCCAGCCTACGCCCATTACTGTAAAAGCACCGCCACTGATCCTTGGATTATCCAAAATTGGGATGCAATCACGCAGGAAATCACTGCCAACGATCCCCAAATTTCGCCAGATGCACAGCGCGGCAGAGTAGGGATGGCCAAGATGATGAAAGACTATTTTGAGCAGGGAAATTACCACAGCGCGCTGCTGGTCTTCGAGAGAATCACGGAGTCGCTTCCCTTCCTCTCCGATCGTCCCTTGCTATCGCTTTTCCGAGCGGTACTCTATCAACGACTCAACCAACCTGAAAAACTCAAGGCGGAACTTGCGCGTCACTGCCATCAAGAAGCTAAGTTTGAGCAATTAGACATACGCGTTCCATTGCTCGACATACTGGGTCAAGCTGCTGAGGCCGAAAAGCTTTGCACAAAGGTCATCGCCTCCATTGATCTTGCAAAGCCTTTGTCCAATGAAATTTCTTTCAGGCCTTGGCATCTTCGAGCCTTGGCGCGCGCCGCACAATCCAATTTTACTGGTATCGAAGAAGATCGAATCACAGCGCTCGGCATCGCCGAAAAATCATCCGAGCCCAAAAGCCTGCGTGCCGACATCGCAACAACTTGGCTATCCATCGAGAGCAGTTACCCCGGTTATGCGGAATACCGCAAAAACCTCCCTGAAAAATAATTTTCACTTTTTTGGGGGAGATTTGCTTCATCGTTACGAATGAGATTATGGAGATTGATTCATGAGACATGCGCGACTCGCTCTTAGTGAACGAAGTAAACGCTTTTCAAGCTGAAACAATGTAGACTGTTTGCCAAAATTACGTGCCGTTATAGGAGCGGTTGGCGCAAATGGATTGAACAGTATCAGGTGTTTGCAAGAGCGACTGGAGTATATCAAAT
>RDYF01000058.1 GCA_004293285.1 Verrucomicrobiota bacterium
GGATGCGCCGCGCCTTTGTCCCATGGCGTGTCGGCTTGCTGATAGCGATTTTCCCAATTCATGATTTCCCTCGCGCAATTAACACTCGACCCACACCGATTTCAAGTAAGGCGCATCGGTAAAATCCGCGGGCATGGGCGTGTGGTGGAATCGACACGTTTTCGGCAAGGCCTGGCGCAATTGACGTTCGAAGTCGCGCGGCGATAGTTTGTGGCAATTGGTCGAGCAAAGCATCCAGCCGCCCGATTGCAGGCAGTCGTGGGCCAGCGATGCGAGCTCGCCGTAGTTTTCCTCCACGCGAAACACCTTGCCTTTTTCATCGCGCGAAAAGGTTGGGGGATCGAGAATGATGCCGCTGAACTTGCGACCCTGTTTCTGGAATCGACGCAGCCAATGAAAGGTATCGCCCTTGCAAAAATAATGCGTGGAGGGATCGAGTTGATTGTGTTGAAAATTGCGTTTCGCCCAGTCGAGATAAGGCTGAGAGAGGTCCAGCGTGGTCGTCTGCGCCCCGCCCAGCGCCGCGAAGACGGAAAACACGCCGGTGTAGGCAAAGGTGTTCAGCACGGTATCGCCCGACGCAACGCGCTCGCGCACACGCTGCCGGTTATCGCGCTGATCGAGAAAGATTCCTTGGGAATAGCCACTTTGAAACGAAACCTCAAAATGCACGCCATTTTCCTTGGCAAGAAAAGGCGACTCCACGGGAGCGCCGTGAAACAGACGAGGCGACTCTTTTTGCTGCTGACTCAGGCATTTGTGATAGATGCTGTGCGATTGCTCACGCAGCCATGCCGACACATCGCTGGGGATGCGCGCGGCTGTCGTCGACACCAGCCAGTGATCCGCAAAGGTTTCGAGATAGACTCCAGGCAAGCCATCGCCCGCGCCATCGATCAAGCGCAAGGCGTTGGTTTCTTGGGTCGCGATGGAAGATCTTGCCGCGATCGATAGGTTGAATCGAGACATGGTTCAAATCGCAGGTGGTGCCGAAAGCGGTCCATCACCGAGTTCGGGATCGACCAAGGGACGCGTGAGCATTTCCTCGTAAATGGCAATGTATTGCTCGGCGACTTCCTCGTGATTGAAGCGTTTTTTCGACTCGCGCATGATGCGGCGAAGATGCGCTTCTTTGACTTCGGCTGATTCGCGATAAAACTGCATCGCTTGATCAATCGCCCAGCGCAAGGAATCGGGATTGTAGTGATCAAAGCGGAATCCATTGCCGGTGCCTGCTTTGACATCGAGATGCTGCACGGTGTCGTAAAGTCCACCGGTGGCATGCACGATGGGCAGGGAGCCATAAATCGGCGCGGTCATTTGCGGCAATCCGCAGGGCTCGAACAAGGATGGCATGATCATGAAATCCGAGCCCGCGTAGCCAAGGCGCGAGAGTCTTTCATCGAAGTCCACCACCGCCACCCGATCGTGCAGGCCGAAGTGGCTGACGATTTGATGGAAGTATTTCTGATGCGGGCCATTGGCGATGATGGCCACTTGCATTTCCTCGTGCCAATAATCCGAAACGAGTCGATAGAGAATGTCCGAGAACAACTGCGGGCCTTTTTGCATCGGATCGAGTCGTGAAGGCCAGAATAACAAGGGGGCGTTGGGATTTTCGTGAAGCTGCAATTCGCGCTGCAAGGCGAGCTTATTGGCGCGCTTTCCTGCGGTGACATCGACGAAGTGATAGGGCATCGCGAGGCAATCGTCGGTCTCCGGATCGTAGGAGACATCGGGCGCATTGAGGATGCCGCGCGCGCAACCGGCCCAGTATTTTTGACGCAGCTCTTGTCGCACCGACTCGGGCACCATGTGATGCCAGCCTTCGACGATTTCCCACAGGAAACGCGGGCTCACGGTGTTGATGAAATGGGCGGCAAAAATCCCGCTCGTCAGCAAATCCACCGGCGTGCTCTGTCGGGCATGCTCATAATTGAAGGGCATGCCATCGTAGTAAAGATTGGTCCAGAACTCGGCAGCATCAATCCCGTGATCCTCGATTTGCGGCAACCACGCGCGCTGGGTGTGGATGTTGTGCACGGTGAAAAGACTCTTGATGCCGCGCCGACGCGCCATGCCGGGGATCAAGCCGGTCATCCAGTCGTTGCAATGAATCAAATCAGGTCGAGCGCTGGGCACGATGTGATTGATCACTTCGCGCTGAAAGACCATGGCGATTTTCATCGATTCGTCCTGATAACCGCTGTAGACTTGTTCTCGATAGTAAAAAATCCGATCCTCGGCGAGGTGGATGTGGGCATCGGGCAGGACCTCGTAGTAGGTGCGCAGTTGCTTTTCGTGAAGACTGAAAACATCGCCTTGGAACATGCGACGGTAGTTCGGCAGCGCGACATGGACATCGGCCCCGAGTTCGAAGAGCGATGACACGAGCGACGCGGAAACATCCGCAAGACCGCCCGCTTTGGCCGACATGCGTTGGGCGTAATTTCCCATGCCCGAGGGAAGATACGTAATTTCTGGTGTAACAATCAGGATTCTAGGGCGTGAGCTAGCCATGTGGATGTCGTGCCAATTCGCGAGGATTATGACTTTTTTTTATGACAGTTGCCAAGCCAAACCGATGATTTTTGTGTCAGATCTTTGCATTTCCCAAAAGTCCGCTGTTTTTTCACCGATGCAAGTTCGATTTTTCCCAAGGAAGGGGAGGGCGATCAAGCTGGTGCGAGAATTTTTCCTGATAGGAATGCCAGCTGGCCATTGAGGCTGGTTTTGACAGAATTTCAGAATTTTCAGAATTTTGCCATGGCGATCATCATGGGATCCCTCATTCCGATCACGCTGCGTTCAGGATTTTCGAATGTTGGACCATCTGCTTCTCTGGTCATTCAGAAAATTCTGAAATTCTGTCAACTTGGCCTCCCCGTGTGGAGATCGACGATTCACCTTTGCCGGCCTCATCGAGCAT
>RDYF01000059.1 GCA_004293285.1 Verrucomicrobiota bacterium
TGAGCTTTTCTTGCAAGAGATCGATGCGGCGGTTTCGACGCGTTGGGTGGTGGTCTGCCACTATGATTTGCGCACGCAGGAGATTCAGGATTTGCATGAATTACTGAGAGAAAAGGCAATTCAGCGAGTCATTTTTTTGGCGCGACATGCCGAATTCGAGAAAGTCGCAGCCGCGGTAGAAGCTTGCGAACTGCAGGGAGTGGAAGCCTGGATTTCGGCTTCCTTCATCAAGACGCAAATTGCGCGCCCCACCTTTGATTTCTTGGGAAGCAAGCCCATGTTGGTCTTGCGATCGACTCCCGAGTTGTCGTGGGAGCTGCTGTGCAAAGGAGTGATGGATCGTGTCGGCGCCTCGTTGATTTTGTTGGTGAGTTTGCCTTTGTGGATCTTTGCCTATGTTGGGATCAGAGTGACGAGCCCTGGGGCTCCCGTATTTTTCGCGCAGATGCGTGCTGGGCGCTATGGACGGCCCTTTCGCATGTGGAAATTCCGCACCATGAATGCGGATGCGGAAAAGCAATTGGATCGAGTCAAAGAATCGGTGGGGAATATGGATGGCCCTGTTTTCAAATTGGACAGAGATCCAAGAATTTTTCCTTTTGGTTCCTTGCTGCGCAAGTTGAGTATTGATGAATTGCCGCAGTTGCTCAATGTGATCATGGGAGACATGAGCCTAGTAGGGCCACGTCCTTTGCCAATGTATGAGATCGAAGCCATTACCGAATTGTCGCATCGCCGGAGGTTGAGCGTGAAACCAGGAATGACCTGCACCTGGCAGGCCGGTGGACGAAACAAGATTACCAGTTTTGAAGAGTGGGTGGCATTGGATTTGCAATACATCGATGAGTGGTCGCTGTGGCTCGATATCAAATTGTTGTTGAAGACAATCCCCGCCGTGCTCTTCGCCAAAGGGGCGAAGTAAAGGGCGGCGTGTTTTGCTCAAAACGCCATGATCCTAGCCATGAACCTTGATCTTTTGTCGGGCAGAGAAATATCCTTCTGGTTCATCTCGATGGTTGGTTGAATTTTTTGATGATTTTATGAATTTGTTCTCTTTGATCGTTTTCCTGCTGGGGTTTTGGTTTGCGGGCCTAGTAGCGGTGGGATTGTATCCGTATCCCTGCGGAGTGCCTTTGCTCTTGATGGCGGCTGCGGTGTGTTTGGGGTTGTGGCGTACTAGCAATCGAACCGCCAAAGTAGGACCTACGGTTTGGTGGATCATGGGCACGGTGGGCTACATGGCGTGGCGCATGTGGGACTCACCGATTGTCGACTTTGCGCGCAACGATGCCTTGTTGATGTCGGGCGCTTTGTTAGGTTTTTGGTTTGCGGCATTTAGTGGCAATTCCTCCCATTTTCCGCGCATGTTGATGGGCTTATGGGTGCTGTTTTTGGCAAACATTGGCGTTGCAGTATGGGAAGATCTTGCAGGAGAAAATGTCTACCAGCTTCTCGGGAAGAAGTCGGTGCATGGTTTTGCCAGTGGCTTATACTACCACTACAATCATTTTGCGAATTTGGTGTTAGGGATAGGATTGCTGTCATTCGGTTACGGGATGGCGGGGCGGATGAAATGGCCTATGCGGCTGGCATGTTTATCCATATATGGTCTTGCTGTGTATGGAATTTATCTCTCCCATTCACGAGGCGCTTGGCTGGGCTTGGGCTGTGGCACGGCACTGGTTTTTGTTGGGTGGTTGGTGAACTTGCATCGAACAAAAGCGCGTTGGGGTGGTCTTGTATTGGTTTTGTCAGCGGCGTTAACGCCGTTGTTGGTCTTGGGGGCCTTGCAGATGGGGAACAATGCTGTGTCCAATCGTTCCTCGGATGATGGCGGGCGCTTGGAATTTGCCAGCATTGCGGTGGATTTGATCTTGGAGAAACCGTACTTCGGTGGGGGAAGTCGGTCGTATTACTTCGATTCCTTCAAGAAGTTGCAGCCGAATGAGTTGGCATCGACATGGCCGGACATTCAGTATGTGCACAATGAATATCTGCAAGCGGCAGTAGATTACGGATTGGTGGGGGCGGGATTATTGCTGGTGGTGATGATTGCCGTCTATTTCCGGGGGATTGCGATGATGTTGATGGGCGATGCCAAATCGCCCGGCGATCGCGGTGTGGCTTTGGGGTGCATGGCGGCATTGTGTGCCATGGGAGTGCAAGCGTTTTTTAGCTTTGTCTATCACGTATTGCCGGATGTGATCTTGATGGGGCTATGCATTGGCTGGTTGGTAAGACAGCCATGGGTTTTATCGGAGATGAAAATGCGCGACACCAAAAAGCCCGAGGTCCAGCGTTTTCATTGGGGGCATGGTTTGATCGGCTTGTTGATGGGGCTCTCCGTGATGGCATTTGCTGCACGCGATGCGGCTGCTTGGTTGACCTTGTATCCGCGTATGGATCACCACGAGAAAGATATGCTTGTTCGTGCAGAGCGGATGAAGAGAGCGCTGGAGATACGCCCTGATTTCTACTACTACGGTCAGTGTGCGTTACTGATCAGCAACGCGCGTTTGAACGATCAGTTGTCGGTCGAGAAAAAAACGCGAATGATTGAGGAGTCGATGCAAATGCTCCAGTGCGCGATCGAACGTGCCCCAGACTCGTATGCCGACTTAGTTCATCTCGCGATGTTGTATGATCTGGTCGGGGAGTATCAGAAAGCTCAAGAAATTTACTTGAGGATCATGCCCATTTTACAAGTGAGGGAAGCGCATTATGGCACGCAGTTTTTGTATGCGCGCAATACGGTCTATCGTGCGCAAGAAGCTTGGCGTAAGCGTAAGCCGAAAGAAGCTTTGGCTCTCTTCTTGCAGGCAAAAGAACAGCTGCAATCGACCAAGCTGAGATTCCGGGCAGCAGATCCGTCTTTGATTCAGTTGATTGATCGAAGCATCAAGTTTTTGGAAGGCGCTGGGATTAAGCCGGAATAGCGAGGCGATGTGAAGATCGAGAAAGCT
>RDYF01000179.1 GCA_004293285.1 Verrucomicrobiota bacterium
ATTCAAGCGCTTTTTTTCCTTGCCAGTTACCTCCACTTGCTTCTTAACAGCAGCCGCTTGGCTATTAACGTATCGCTGCACTGTATCTTCTGACACTTGAAGTACCCGAGCAATTCCTGCCTGAGAAATACGTTCAAGTAGCATCCGTGACATTAACTATTTTTGTTCTTCTGTAATAGGCTGACCTGCTGGATTTAAAACAAATTGACGACCACATTCTCGGCATTTATAATGAAAGTTTATGATGCCGAGTTTGACCATTTCGACTAACTTCTTCTGAACCACAATTAGGGCAACAATGAATTTTTAATGTCAGATCATGCAATGGCAAACACTTATTTCTAATTATAACTTACTCTGATCCTTTCCTTCAGGGCACTACCGTGAAGGCGGGTTTGATGATAGAGTATCTTGGCGAACACTCAGATGAATATTGGAATGCTTTTCCAAACCTCATCGCCCAGGAAAAATTTAAAATACCAATGACTTACAGTATAACTGCTAGGAAGTTATAGCGATGGTTGTACTTGAATTAAATGCTGGTAAATCTGTATAACAATTCGGTTGCAGCGGCGAGCGAAACTTTTTTGTCTATCGTTCAAGTTAGTTGGTTGCCGCTGAACCGAACCGTTAGATAAAATTAAGATCGATCTTCTTTGGCTGGAGTGTCACTGTAACCGTGTAAACGTCTCTAGCTGACGATCTCCGATCGCCAGCAAAGATCTCAAATGGGTTCTATAGTATTCGAGGTATTTCTAAGACAACATAGTTGGCAATTTCACTGTGATGATCGATCCAATTTCCCCCCCCGACTCAATCCTAAGCTCCCCATCGTGAGCTTCCACAATCCGTTTGACGATCGCCAAACCCAATCCCGTGCCACTGGCTTTGGTTGTAAAAAAAGGCTGTGTCAATCGTGGCAAAATATCGGCAGGAATTGGCGTACCATTATGAATTTGCAGACAAACGCGGTGATGTTCGGTTCGATCGAGCTTAGTGGTAATAACATCGCCGATATCTATTGCTTCGCAGGCATTAACGATCAAATTAATGATTACTTGCTTGAATTTATCTCGATCGACCAACACATAAATCGGTTCGATCGGGATAAATTCAAGCTGTTTTCCCAAAGCCGCAGGGATAGTTTGTAAGGTACTTAACGTTTCTAAGATGAAGCTATTTAGTTCCAGTCGAGATCGATCGAGTGTCTGGGGTTTGGAATAGAGTAAAATCTGGCTCAATAAGCGTTGCAGTCGATCGGCTTCGTCTAATGAGAGAGCTAGATACTCTTGAAATCGCTCGGAGAGTTGGAGTTTTTTAAAGGCATTTAAGCCCATCAAAATCGTAGTGAGAGGATTTCGTACCTCATGGACGATCGTGGCGGCTAGTTCGCCAATTTCGGCTAGTCTAGCTAACGCTTTTTCGGCTTGTTTAAGTAGAGTAATATCAGCCGCTACCGCTAATAAGCATGGTTCGTCCTCCAAGTAGATCGCCTCGGCAGAAAACAACGTCGGGAAAATCTCCCCCGATTTACGGCGAAACGAGATCTCTAGATTGCTGACGGTACCTTGTTGCTGCAACTGTTGGGCGATCGCGATTCGATCGGCTGGATTTGCCCACACCCCCAGTTCCAGGGTACTGCGTCCGAGCATTTCCTCGCGGTGATATCCCAGCATCCGCAAGCAACTATCATTGATTTCGATGTAGCAACCATCGTTGAGGGTGCTAATGGCGATCGCATCTGGAGAGGAGCGAAACGCTGTCGAGAACTTGGTTTCCGAAACTCGCAGGGCATCTTCTACTTGCAGACGTTCCATCTCCGCTGCCGCCCGTGCTGCAAAAATCTCTAGAATTGCCTGCGTGCGCTCGTTAGATTCCATCTCCTTGTCATCTAGTACCGCCAAATGTCCCAACAGATCGCCCATCGAAGTCAATAATGGAATGCCAGCATAACTCTGTGCTTCCATTGCCTCCAATTCATCCTTTTCTTCAGGAAATAAGCTCTGGATCTGGGCGGGGAAACACTGATAGCTATTACTACCAATAATCCGCTCGCAGGGCGTACCGTGCAGAGCGTACTCGAACTCGTTGCCAAATTCATTTCCCTGCCAAAAGGCAAAACTCCGCACGCGAGTAGGTGGCGCATCCATACACTCGCTGATAAAGGCATAGCGGACATCGAGAGCTTGGGCGAGGGAACGGACAAGCGATCGAAAGAAGTCTACACCAGTTGCGGAAACGGTACCTTCAACGATCGATCTGAGGATTTGCTCAGATTTTTGGCGTTCTAAGATTTCGGATTGAAGTCTGTCGTTCGTTTGTGTCAATTCGATCGTGCGTTGCTGTACGCGCAATTCTAGTTGGTTATAGAGTTGGGCATTATCGAGAGAAATTGCTGCTTGAGTAGACAGAAACTGGATAACTTCTAATCGTTGGGGGGTAAAAATATCTGTCGTTAAATTATTTTCTAGATACA
>RDYF01000180.1 GCA_004293285.1 Verrucomicrobiota bacterium
AACGGTGGATTGCCGACGATGTAGTCGGCCTGCGGCCACTCGGCGCGGCGGGGGTTGATGTAGTCGAAGAGGGCGATGGTGGCGCTTTCATCGGGCACTTCCTTGCCGGTGACGGGATGGGGTTTGGTGGTGTGGCCGTCCCAGATGGTGAGGATTTTTCCGGTGTCGGGATCGGTGCGCGGGACGCGGTCATCGTAGGCAAGCACGGCGTCTTGCTGTCGGATGCTCTGCGTTTTCGGCAGGAGAGGTCGGTCGCCGGTATCGGCCTTGCCGGTGGTTTTGCGCTGCCATTGGAAATAGCCGATCCAGAGCACGAGCTGGGCGATGGCGACAGCATTGGGCGAGAGTTCCAGGCCGAGGAATTGTTCTGGACGGACTTTGTATTCATTCATCTCGAAGGTGGCATCGCCGCCGAGCGCGGTGACGAGCTCCAGCACCTCGGCTTCGAGGCGTTTCATGTGTTCGAGCGTGACATAAAGGAAATTGGCCGTGCCGCAGGCGGGGTCGAGGATTTTCAGCGCGCAGAGGTGGCGGTGGAAATCGGTGACCAGTTTCAGGGCCTCGGCATCTTTCCTTTTGGCATCGGCGCGGAGTTTTTGGGCGGCGGCCCCTTGTTCCTTCGCGGCGGCGGCATTTCCTGAGGCGAGAGATTGCTTGGCCGAGTCCTCGGTGACATCCGCGGAGTCGAGCAAGACTTCCGCCTCATTATGGAGCGTAGCGGCGGCGAGGCGGGTGGATTCCCATTGCTCGCGGAGAGGATCAATGATGGTCGGGCGGATGAGGCGTTCGACGTACGAGCGTGGGGTGTATTCGGCACCGAGTTTGTGGCGTTCACGGGAATCGAGCGCGCGGGTGAGCAGGGTGCCAAAAATCGAAGGCTCCACGCCCGACCAATCCGTCATGGCCGCCTCGTGGAGCATGTGGATTTGCTCCTTTTGCAGCGGCAGGGCGGTGGTGGTATCGAAGAGTCCGCCATTGAAATAAGCGATTTCTTGAAACAGCAGCGAAGAATAGCTCGTGCCCGTGGCCATTTCCTTCCAGAGGCCGGAGACGAGCACGGGGAAGCCTTGGGGGTTTTCGAGCGTTTTGGCGATGAGATTCTTAAAGCCGTCATCGGGCAGCAGTCCGATGTCCTCGGCGAACATCGTGAAAAGGCAGCGCTGGAGGAAACCGGCGATGATTTCCGGGTGGTGGCCATCCTTTTCCAGCGAACGGGAGAGGTGGGCGAGTCGATTCGCGATATCGCGCGTGACCTCCGCGGCGCGTTTCGAGGGATCGAGCGCGTGAGGATCCGTGAAGACGAGGCGGAGTCGCTCGCGGATTTCCTCCTGTCGCAGATCAGCGAGGAGAATGCGGTGGTGTTTCGGATCAGGAAAGCGTTCATAGCGTCCGCCGGTGCAAGTGAACTCGGCGTAGAGATCGATCGAATGTCCGACATCGCAAACGATCAAAAACGGGGGGCGGCCATGGGCTGCGGGCAAGTGTGTGATGTAATCGCGGCCTTGGTGATAGGCGCGTTCCAGGGCCTTATCGAAAGCGGAGCTACCGCGCAGGCCGTGGCCGGATTTTTTCGGTGTTGTGGTCTCGGCGGGAGAATCCGACACGCCTTGTTTCGTCTCGCAGACAAAGTGGCGGGCGTGGTAGAGGTCGATGTAATTCGTGACCGAAGAGCCATCGGGATTCACTCGAGTGATGGCGCGATCAAAGACATAGAGATTTTTTTCCGGGTCAGGCGAAGTCGGGTTCGGGCGTGGGACGTCGAGAAGGTCGCAGAGTTCCGAGAGAAACATTTGGTAATTCGCGCGTTCCGCGGCGCCGGAATGGCCCCAGCGGGAGATGAAAGTTTCAATGAGGTCGGAGGAAGACATGCGTTTGATAAATCGATGCTTCGTGTTTTCTCGTCAGAAGTCAAGGCGAAGTCGGACATCGAGTGAGCACGTCGATCAAGTTCGGTGAGAATCTTCCCTGATCCGAGCGTTAGCTGGTGATCGAGACTGGTTTTGACAGAATTTCAGAATTTTTCAGAATTTTGCCATGGCCATCACTGTAGATCCAACATTCCGAAACCGCTTCGTTTAGGCTTTGTGAATCTTGGTTTATCTCCTGCTAGGTAAATTCAGAAAATTCTGATATTCTTTCAACTTGGTCACCCTATCGCGAGAGCAAGGGATTTCCTTTGTCTGCCATACAGGGCATGGCTTTCCCGATCTGGATCGTCGCGATGGCGGGAGCTTGTTCTGTTTGTGGATGAGTAGAGAGGAGAAACACCTGTCATTTGGTGAGTTGGGAGGAGGAATAGCAAAAAAGGATTGACCGCTGGGGGGAATTGATGCACTGGCACGGCGGTCATGATGTTCGGGAAAAACAAAGCGAGGTCAAAGGCACGGCATGTGACTTTGGTCAAGACATGGGGCGTGGCGATGCTCTGCATGGCATCGGTTTCTTGTGGCTTGTTCCCGGAAAAAGTGCAAGTCCGACGAGGCCAGCGGATGATTGGTTGGTGCTACGTGGCCACCGGTAAAGAGGGCAAAGGCACGCCTGCGGGGCATTATCGGATCATGGAAAAAATGGTCGAGAAGCACTCGAACAAGTATGGCTGGGTCGAAAATGAGTTCGGCGAAGTGACCAATGGTGATGCGACGCCTGCGGTCAAGTTGAAGCCGGGTGAGACGTATTTTCCGGCACCGATGCCGTACTGGCAGCGCCTGACATCCTATGGAATCGGCATGCACGTGGGGATCATCCCCGAGCCCGGAAAGCCAGCGTCGCACGGTTGCATTCGCATGCCGCGCGAGTTTTGTCCGTTGTTTTTCGAGGTGACCAAAGTTGGCACCCCGGTGCAGATCGTCTACGGGCCCCAAGACCCGGTGATGGTGTGGAACTAGATGGTATCAAAAAGGATCCTTCGCGGGGACGTTGAGTCTTTTGCGCACAGAGTCGGGCAAAGGATGACTATTTGCCCAATTGCTGGCTGCCTCGGGATCGCGTTCCATCCATCGCGGTAGTGTCCGCAGATACATGGCTTCCTGTTGTTGCGCGTCCGTCAATCGTTCAATTTGCGAGATCGCCGTGGCGGGGTCTTGGCGGAACGAATGCCAGACAAACTGTTCGACCAAGCGGTCGGTTACATCATTGGCATGCTCATTCATCAGAGCCACGGCTTGTTGCGGTTCTTTGATGGCCGTGGCATTGATGATGCCGCGCAGGCCATTCGAACGCAATTCTCCGGCAGGGAGCTTGTTGAAATAATCGAGTGCTTCTTGGGAATTGCGACTGGCCATGACATAGAGTGCGTCATCAAGCATGCGATTGGTGGCTTGCGAGGGATGGGCGATGAGCCAATCGGCCGTGCCAGCGGGGTCGGTCTGCATCGTGCGCTCGGCGAAACGGGTCATGGCTCCATCCTTAAGTGCGGGGTCCTGGAGGTTGGCAATCCACTCGCGCGTGCCATCGAGTCCTTTTTCCGAGATGAGGGCGGGCAGCAATTGATTCAGGGCTTCGCCGCGTTCGATCGAGCGAGGCATTTGCTGGAGCAGCGATGAGGCGAGTTCGGGGTTGTCAAAAGCGAGGCCTTTGATGATTCCGACCATCCAAGGGTTGCCGCCTTCGCCTTCATGGTTCGATTTCGCCCAAGCAATGGCGGCATCGGGATCGATGCCAGCCCAAGCCGAGAGGATGGTCTGTCGGGCAAAGGGGTTACCGGTATTTTTCGTGGCGTAATCGAGGGCAGTGAGGGGATCGACCTTCGCCCAAGCGGTGAGCAAGACGGCGTATTCACTCATGCGTTCTGGCGGAATGCCCTCCGCGCGATAGGCGGCGACAAAGGCTTCGAACTCCTCGGGTTGGAGAGAATCGACCAGCATCAGCCACTGTCGTGTCCGCTCCATGGGGTCGTTGATTTTTTGCAACTGCGCCAAGCGATCGAGTGCCGAAAGTGGGGAGCGTCGGTCCGCGGCAGGGTTCGACGATTTCAGCGAACGGGATGCCGACGTAGCGGGAGAAGCGGAAGAATTTTGATCCATCAGCTGCCGTTGCGAAGAAATTTGCTGAAGAGAAGAAGGTTGAGTTGCCGGCTGAGGTTGCGTGGAGCGTCCGATAAAAAAACCAACGAGCCCAAGAGCGAGGGCGAGCGAAGAAGTGATGAGAGTCGATTTCATGAACGAGAGAGAGCGATGGTTTTGATAAACGATAAGCTGGCGCATTCTACACAGAGTTCAAGTGAGAAAATCAGGCCCTGGGCTGGGTTCGATCTCGGGTCGGAAAAGCGCGAGAAATCGATTTTCTGGCTGCGGTCTTAGTGTCGTTTCGGTCGTAGTCAGAGCGTGGATCAGATCTTTCGTGAGAGAACGCGAAGATTTGCTGTTGAAAACATTGCGTGAATCGGCTTGGTTGTCGTCGTGCCTGATCAATTTCTATCGTTGCTCATCATTTTCTTGCTCGTTGCGCTGCTGTTATCCGTGGGCATGGTGTGGATCGTCATGACGCGCATGGTCAAGCGCATGCGGCGTTTGGAAGAATTGATGGGGGGTGTTGC
>RDYF01000181.1 GCA_004293285.1 Verrucomicrobiota bacterium
CCACGCTCTTGCAAGCCGCTGCGCAAGTAGTACATCGGCCCACCATGCACCCGACCTTCACGATCGAAGATGCGGTATTTGACCCCCAGTGTGCACTCGGCAAACTTGGTCGACATCCCCAAAAACCCACTCAGAAACAACCAGAAAGCCACCCCAGGACCGCCGCTGTGAATGCCAATCGCCACGCCGGCAATGTTGCCGAGGCCCACTGTGCCCGATACCGCTGCGGTCAATGCTTGGAAATGACTCACCGATCCGGGATCATCCTTGGAACTGTATTTGCCGCGCACGGTGCGTATTGCCAAACCCAAGGCCCGCACATTCAGAAAACGAAATGCGATGGTAAAAACAGCACCCGCCAACGCCAACCAAAAAACCACCAACAAGGCATCGAACTCACCAATTTTCACGGAGGTAAAAATGGCATCTACAAAGGGCTGAGTCGCTTCTCCGAACCATTGATCAATTTTTTGATCCATCGTCTGAGGCGGCTTCACCACTTCCTCTGCCAACAGCGGCGAAACCTGAAAAACAGTCATCAGAGCCAAGCACCATGCCACCCAGCCACCCTTTTTTCTTACGCAATCCATGACAACAATCTGCCAAAGCGCCACCCCCATGACAAGCCCGAATGCCGTTCATGTCCCATTCACAAACCCAACAACTTCGCTTTGCTCAATTCTTCCCGAATCAACTCTTCACAAACCTCGATCTGCTTGCTGCGCTTTTCCCGCGCCTCATTGGCGATTTGCTCTAAGGTGTCGATGTCGTAAAGATACACTTCTTCAATCTCCGCCACCGCCGGATCGATGTCGCGTGGCACGGCGATGTCGATGAAAAACAAGGGCCGATATTTGCGCTTGCGACGCACCGCCTCGACATCTTCCTTGTGCACAATCGTATGCGGTGCCCCGGTCGAACCGATCACGACATCGACTTGACCGAGCACTTGCTGCCAGTCATCGAACCGCACCGCCTGACCATTCATCTGCTGCGCCAAATCCAGCGCGCGATCATACGATCGATTGGCCACAAAAATGCTGCGCGCGCCCCGCGATTGCAAGCTCTGGGCCGTCACGCGACTCATTTCTCCCGCACCTAAAATCATCACCTCGCTGTCCTTGAGATGACCAAAAATTTTCTCCGCCAAATCCACCGCCACGTTGCCGATGGATGTTGCTCCTTCCTGAATGCCCGTTTCCGTGCGCACTTTTTTGCCGATCGAAAACGTCTTCTGGAACAAGCGATTCAATACCCCGCGCGTCACACCTGCTTCGAGCGCCGCATGATAGGCCGATTTCACTTGGCCGAAAATTTCCGTCTCACCGAGCACCATCGAGTCCAATCCGCTCGCCACCCGACACAAGTGCACCGCCGCCGCCATTTTGCTCCGATGATAACAATGCTCCGCGCCACCGAGCAACTCATGCAGCTTCGTTACGACATCAGGATCGCCCGCCACGTAGATTTCTGTGCGATTGCAAGTAGAGATCACCACAGTCTCTTCCACGCCTAGCTGCTCCCGCATCTGCGCTGCCGTTTCCCCAAGCTTTGTCGGCGCAACAGCAAACAACTCCCGGATTTCGACGGGAGCCGTGCGATGGTTCAAACCAACACAAATCAATTCCGTCACACCCATGCAAACACCCCCAAGGAAAACAAAAATAACACCAAAGCCCACAGCGACAAACGACGTCCCGTGACTCCACGCCATTGCTGCCACGACAGCAGCCCCCCATACAACAACCACACCAGCATCGCCGCCAATAAATGCGACCACCCCCCGCGATGTTCCATCATCCATCCAGCCATGATGCCGAAGGTCAATAGCGCATACCCCAGCCACAACAAGCGCTTTACCGCCGCCAGCAATTCACGCACCGGCGGCAGATTGCGGAACAGCCCCGATTGCAAATGATGCTCTTTGAGCTGTCGATCCAAGGTCAAAAACATCACCCCCGTCACCGCCGCAAGCGCCAAGCCACCATAGGAAATCACCGAAATCGCCGCATGTGCCTCGCGCCAGGCATCGACCCCTACACTGCGCTCAGGCGAAATCTCCATCACCCCCGGCATCAGCGCCACGACTTGAAAAAGCACCACCACCGGGGCCGTGAAAAGCCCTACCAGCGAAAGTCGATACGGACGCCCGACGACCAAATAAAACATCGTCAACGCCCACGCCAAAAACACCATGATTTCCCCGCGATCACGCAAAGGGCAAGCACCCCGCAATTGCCCACGCTCTTCGAGGAAAAGCAACTGCAAAACAAAAGCACCCGCCATGAAAACCAAGGTCCAGCGAGTCCTCAATCCCCGATGCACCGACACCGCCCCCCACACCGCCCCCAAAAGAGCCAGTAAGGTCGAAAAAATCAGCAGCGCGCGGTCCATGTTCGCCCTTTACATGCACCGCATTCCGCTTTCATGCAAGTCAGAATCCACAGCGCCTTCTCCATCCAAATCATCCAAATCCAAATCGAAATCGAAATCCAAATCGAAATCGAAATCGAAATCCAAATCGAAATCGAAATCGAAATCGAAATCGAATCAAAAATCGTCACACGTCAATCGACTGCCTTCCGCTCACCGACCTCCCAACAGAAAAAAAACCTCTTCCTCCGATCGCACGTTCGCCCACAAAGAACCAGACAGCAGGGCTGTCTCGCCAAAGCGGCAGCAGCGCTTCCGCAGTCCAAGAAATCCTTCCGACCTTCCTTCCAACCTTCCGACCTTCCGACCTTCCGACCTTCCGACCTTCCGACTGCTCACTTCAACATCTTCGCCGCTTCCGCAAAGGTCGAAATGCTTCCTGGTGACAACTTGCCATCTTGCGTGATTTCCAAATTGAAAATCGGCACGTTGCGATGCTCGATGAATCCACGCAGCAGCTGCGTCAGTTGTTCCGCATTCCAGCGCAAGGCTGATGGCGGTGTGTTGGCCGCCGTATGGACCCAGTTGCTATCAGCGATCAAACAGGCACTCGCGGGGAGACCTGCATGAGTGCCACTCGGATAGATGCCGCGATCCTCAGGCTTCAG
>RDYF01000098.1 GCA_004293285.1 Verrucomicrobiota bacterium
TCCGTGACCCAGACATCGAGAACCGACTTCGGACAGACGATGAGCACAGGCTTTTTGCGCGCTGCTTTTTTCACCGCTTCATTGCGCAACCACAGCACATAGGTGAGCGACTGAATGGTTTTACCAAGACCCATGTCGTCCGCCAAAATGCCGCCAAAGTTGTTGGTGGCGAGATAGGCCAAGAAACGGAAGCCCTCGATCTGATAGGGACGCAAGGTCGCGTTGAGATTAGTGGGAAGCTCGGCATTGACTTCGATGACAATGTCGTTGGCGCGGTCCTTGATTTTCTTCCAAGCCTTCGGATCGAAAACCTCGGCCGCTTTGGGGTCGGCCAATTGCAGGGCGTGCATGCGGTGCGTTTCGCCCGAGAGATCGAAGGGGTCGAGCCCCAGTCGTGTGACCGCGTCGCGTTGCTCGGGATCGAGCTTGATCTCCAGTCGCATCCACGAACCATCTTCCATGCGCACATAGCCACCTCGCGCCGCTACCAGCTGGCGGATTTGCGCTTTGCTGAGATTGACACCTTCCACGTCGATGACGATGCGCAGGTCGAACCAGTCAATTTCCTGATTGACCACCTCAAAGCGCACGGCCGCGCTCACAGGATCGTTGAGGATGGTTTTCAGTCGAGCATCGATGTCGAGCTCAACATGCGGCGGCATCGCGCGCACCCAGTCGGCAAATTTTTCTGGGAAATTTTTGGTGAGTCGAGTTTTGAACGAAACCAGCTTTTCGTCGTAGGTCAGCGACATTTCCTCCAAAATTTTCGGCACGCAATGCAGGTCTTCGCGAGCGAAACGCATCAACTGCTTGCCTTTCAATACGTGCTGCTCCACCAACTCCCAGCCTTCTTTGTTCAGTCGCTCGGTGCGACGACCTTTGGTTTCCAGAGCGGTGACATCGACAACCAAGTGCTCGGTTTCCGCCGAAGTGAGACCGGCGACCAACTTGAGTTCCAACTTAGGCTTCAGTTCCAGATCGACCACGCGCTTCGCCAGCGACTCCGGCAAAGCCGCGCCGATTTTGCGAAGAAACTCCACGCCCTCCAAGGAGTCGATCACTCGCTTGGGAATGTAGTAACGCGGCATGATCTCAGTCTCATTCAACCAGCGCGGAGGACCAGGGAAAACCGTTTCGTCGGATTGATACAGCTCGACGCGGCCCGGCAGCAAGCGCACTGAGTGAGAAACGTTTTCCCCCGCAGCAGTCACCAATTGGAGAGCAAAGTTGTTTTGATCGTAAGGATCATCTTCGCACTGCCAGCGCAAGGGATCTTCCACCACTTTGAAATGCTTTTCATCGAGATTCACCAAGTAGCCCTTCAACGCTGGCTGTCGGAACAGACGGTTCATGAACCGACAGCTCTCTTCTTGATCGAAATCAAACAAGGTATCGCCTTCTTTCCGATAGAACGATAGGAAATGCTCCCACAAAATCTGGCTCGAAGAATCAAGTCGCATGGCTGCTTCCATGTAGAGCGAGGCATAGCGTTCGATGTCCGACTTCTCGCGCAGCTGTTGCCATTCGCCACCTTTTTCGCGAAGCTCAATGCGCGCTTCATTGATGGTGGCCACCAAACGAACTTCCGCTTCAAATGGTGGCTCGGAAGGTGGACTGTCGTTCACTTTCTCAATGCGCTCATACCAAGCCGCCACTTCACGCTCCTGCTCCCATTCTGCCATTTTCTTCTGCACCGATTCGAGATCGGTGATGACATTCATGAACTCAGGATAAGGCAGCTTGCGCTTGTAGAAGGCGTAGGCGATGTAATTCCAAAACTCTAGAATGTCGCTGGGCGGCATCGGCCACAGCTCCAGCGGTTCGTAACTGGTGATTTCCCAACGCGGCGAAATCCGCACCATGTCGTGATCGTGCACTTCCCCTTCGATCACATAACGACGATAGCGCTTTTCAATTTTAGAAACAAAGTCCGCCTCCTTGTCGTCGAGCTCCCGACCCAACTTCTCTTCGATCAAATCGAGCACCGGAGCATCATCAAACTCGTTCGGCGACTCGGGCAAATCTTCGCCGCGATGCATCCGCTCCATCATCGTCGCATACAAACACGCACCGGAAACAATCTCATCCTCCGCCGTGCAGCTACCGAACCAACGATTGCCCTGCAAGCGCAGGCTGGTGCGATGAATCCCCGTTTCATCTTCGACGCGACCTTGAATGAACAAATGATTGCCAAAAATCTGAGTCACCGCCCCATCTTTTTGAAGCGATTCACCCTTTCGACGCGATTCCTCGGGGAAGCTGTTGAGGAAGTTCAGTGTAGCACGATCTGGATTCATGGTAGTAAAGTGGTTATCCCGAGGCGGGCAAATGGGAGGGGGCGTGTATTTTACACACCTTTGTCTTTTTGTCACAAGAAAAACGTCAGAGAAACGGAAAAAGCGCGTGGCGCAGGATCTATCGATTTTTTCACTTCGGGTTTTTCGATTGCCTTCATCGGCATTCTCACTAAATTGCGACCATGCGTTCGACAACTATGCCGCTGCTGCTCTGGCTCGCTTGGGCCGCTCTTGCCATGGGCCAGGAAGAAAAACCTCAGGCTGCTGAGCCCAAGCCCGTCGCTACTGCTGCCCAGCCGAAGACCAGTGATGATGTCGTTACGGATGCCTTGGTCACGATCGATGGCAAAAAAATACCTTACCAAGCGACGACGGGCAAGATCACTCTGCAGAAGGAAGACGGCACACCGCGCGCGACGATGTTCCATGTCAGCTACGTCCGTAGTGATGTCGAGCGCAGTCAGCGACCAGTCACTTTCGCATTCAATGGTGGTCCAGGCTCGTCTGCTGTTTGGCTTCATCTCGGTGCTCTGGGACCTCGCATCATCAAAATGGCGGGCGACGGCACGCTGC
Source organism: Verrucomicrobiota bacterium (assembly GCA_004293285.1). Classification (GTDB taxonomy): domain Bacteria; phylum Verrucomicrobiota; class Verrucomicrobiia; order Verrucomicrobiales; family Akkermansiaceae; genus UBA956. Next base: position 2,871 of record RDYF01000098.1, read on the forward strand.
CTGTCACGCCTCCAGCTCGATATCAAAACAATGCCTCGTCGATCCTCGATGTTTCGGATTTGGTCTTCATCGATCCTGTCTCGACTGGCTACAGCCGCGCCGAAAAAGACACCAAAGCCGCTGAATTTCACGGGGTCAATGAGGACGTCGAAGCAGTAGCGGAGTTCATCCGACTCTGGATCACCAAAAACAAACGTTGGGGCTCTCCTAAGTATCTACTCGGCGAATCCTACGGCGGCATCCGCGCCGCTGGTCTTGCACACTACTTGCAAAACCGTTTTGCGATGAGCCTTAATGGCGTCATCATGCTTTCCACTCTGATTGACTTTCAAACCTTGTCGCCCGCTCCGGGCAATGATCTCGCCTATCAAATTTTCCTCCCCTCTTACACGACCACAGCCCTCCATCATCAAGTGATTCAAGGCGATCGCGAGGCCTTGCTGAATCGCGCCCGCGCTTTTGCCTACGGCCCCTACGCCGCAGCACTTCTCGAAGGACAAGACCTTTCTGCGGAAAAAAAAACCGCCATCGCTCAAGAACTCGCTGCCCTCACTGGGCTTCCGACGAAACTGATTGAAGAGCTCGACCTCCGCATCGACCCCACACGCTTTCGCGGCGAATTGCTGAAAGACCAAGGAAAAGTCATTGGTCGTTTCGATGGCCGTGTCGCATGGAACGACACCGATCGCGCCGACCCCTATGCCGAATACGACCCTTCGTACTCGCTCGCCTATGGAGCATTCGGCACTGCCATGCTGGACTACCTCGGCCAAGATCTGAAATGGCAAGAGCAACAGCCTTATGAAATTCTTACCAGCAAAGTCCAACCATGGCGCTGGGGTGCTGACAATTCTTACGTCAATCTGACCGATCGACTTTCCCTTGCGATGCGCGACAATCCGAAGCTGCGCGTTCTGATTCAGTGTGGACACACCGATTTGGCGACACCGCCTGAAGGCATGCTCTATTCAGCACGACACATGCGCCAGTTGCCCGCAGACTTGCGCAAGAACATCCGAGTCGCTTGGTATGATGGCGGACACATGTTTTATCTCAATCCGCCCGATTTGAAAAAAATGCGCGTCGACCTGGTCGATTTCATCGCACCCAACCAGCGCTGACCTTCTCATCGTGTCATACTTGAATCATTTGCCCATTCCGCTCCGTTATCTCAAAACCGAACCTCTTTTTCCATGCTGAAAACTCTCATCACCACCACCATCGCCGCCTGCTCGCTTTTGGCAGCTGCGGAGCCTTTCGAAGTCAAAACTCTGGAAATTGGCGCCAGCGCGCCGGCATTTTCGTTACCCGGAGTCGACGGCAAAACGCATTCTCTCGAAGATTTCGCGAAGTCGAAGGTGCTGGCCGTGATTTTCACCTGCAACCACTGCCCCGAAGCCTACGCTGCCGCCGGGCGCATTCAGGAAACGGCCGACAAGTATGCCAGCAAGGGCGTTGCCGTTGTCGCCATCTCGGGCAATGACCCGCTCGCCCTGCGCGCCGATGAACTCGGTTATGCACCACACGGCGATTCTTTTGAAGAAATGAAGCTGGCCGCAAAGGAAGCGAACTGGACCATTCCATACCTCTACGATGGCGAAACACAAAGTGTCACTCGCGCCTACGGAGCCCAGTCTACGCCTCATGTTTTTGTATTCGATGCCGCCCGCAAGCTGCGCTACACCGGCCGCATGGATGAAGGCTATCGCAAGTCGGGTCCTGTCGAGAAAAGTCAGATGATCGAAGCGATCGACGCCCTGCTCGCCGGTCAAGAAGTCCCTGTTGCGACGACCCGTTCGTACGGTTGTTCGACAAAATGGTCTTACAAACGCGAGCACGTGGCAAAGGACAATGCCGATTGGAATCAGCGTGCGGTCACGGTCGACACGCTCGACGGAGCCACGGCCAAAGCTCTCGCCGCCAACGCCACGGAAAAAGTTCGCCTGATCAATTTCTGGGCCACCACCTGTGGACCCTGTGTCGCGGAGCTGCCTGACCTTGTGGAAACTGCTCGACGCTTCCAAAATCGTCCCTTTGAACTGATCACCATTAGCACCGACCCCGCTGAGGCGTCGAAGCGTGTTCTCTCGGTATTGAAGGCCAAAAAAGTCGCCACGCCGCAACCCCGCGAAGCCGAGCTTGCGCAGGAAAATCGCAAGTCGAACAACTACCAAGTCAAGGATGGCGAGCTCGATGCAGTTGCCGATGCCATCGCTAAGGACTGGAACGGTGCCCTGCCCTACAGCGTTCTCATCGCTCCGAATGGCAAGGTGCTGTGGAAGCACCAAGGCGAAGTGGACATCGTCGAAGTTCGTCGCGAAATCGTGAAAGCTCTGTCCTCGCACTGAGTCCTTGATTGACTTGCCGATTCTTGCCTGCTAGCGTCGCACCGTCATGTCCACCCCGGTGCAACGCTCGTTTTCTTGTCACAACTGTCAGGGCACGATCTACATCCCCTACCATCTGCCCCCGACGAGCGCCCCATGTCCGCATTGCGGCACGACGGTCACGTCGCCTGCGATCGATAGCTCTCCTGTCGTTCTCCCTGCAGCAAAATCGGCAAAGCCTTTGCAAGACTCCGCCACGGAGGAAAAGCCCGAGAAAATCAAAATCCCCGTTTTACTGGCCATCCCCGAGCCTGAGACGGAAGCTGCCGCCAAACCCAGCACCACTCCATGGATTGTCTCGGTTTTTTTGCTGCTCTTGATCGCCGCCGCCGCGCTGTTGTTTTATCGAGAGCTGGTTCAACCATACCAAAAAAACAGCACACCGATCGCTCCCGCCGCCACCAAGCCTGCTCACGTCTCTTCGTTTCAATGGCAACCCCAAGCGCGCGAACTGCTGCGCCAGTTTTTTGCCGCGACTACTCCCGAAGCCAAGGCGCGATGCGTGATCGGCGGACTCGCTACGGTCGACCGACTCCAACAGATTTGGGGCCATCAATTGCTCCAAGAATCTGCCCTCGATCCTAACGATTTTGCGGCCATCGTCGCCGATCCAGGTGCGGGACAGCAGACTGTTTTTTTGATGATCTATGAGCGCCCCGCTCAATATGATATCCAAAAATTTCTCCGCCCCCTAGTCAGCATGGAGGTCATGCAGGGCCTCGAAACTCTTGATCCTTTGACCCAATCGCTCACCGCTCCAGAGAATTTCGAAACTTCTCCCTTGCGCGTGCAAGCGTATTTCAAGCTCGTCGATGGCAAGTTGCTGCTCGATTACGATACCTATTGGCAAACTCGACATCGCACTTTGCAACGCTTCGTCGACTCCGCCCCACCGGGAACGCAGGAGACTTTTCGCCTCATTCTATCGCAGGATGTCCCTCTCGCATCGGAACAGCAGGATCAAGTTCACATCTATCGCATCACCGATCCCATCCATACCACGGACTCGTATCGCGTTTTTGCTTCAACAAACCAAGATTTTGCCCCACAGCTCGCGGTTTTGCATTGGCACAAAATTCCGAACGCTTCGATCCAACATCGCCCCGTCACGGTCACTCTAACGAAACGAGAAAACCAACGAATCGAGCTCTCCCATCTGGTCTGTTGGGAGTTCGAGGGGCTCGAAGCATCACAAGCTCCCGCGCTCCCAACGCCATCGCCAGCTCTCGACTCTTCACCTCTTCCGCCTGATCCGTGACCCACTCCTCTCATCGCCCGACCATCGCCGCCATTGCCACGGCTTCTGCTCCTGCTGCGGTAGGAGTGCTGCGCATTTCTGGACCCGATGCGCTAGCGATCGCCGACCGCATGACTGCTGGAAAGGCGCGTCGCGCGCGCGAACGCATGGCGACACTCTCGCACGTGCTTGATGAGCAAGGGCAATTGATCGATGAAACACTGCTCACGGTTTTCTATGGGCCACGTAGTTACACGGGCGAGAATGTTTGTGAGTTTGCCGGACACGGTGGAACCTTGGTGATGCGCTCCCTGCTCGACCGCGCACTCGCCTGTGGCGCCACTCTCGCTGGGCCGGGCGAATTCACGCAACAGGCTTTTTTGAATGGCAAACTCGACCTCACGCAGGCGGAAGGCGTGATGGATCTGATCGCCGCACAAACCCATTTCGCCCTCCGCGCTGCGCACGAACAACGCGAAGGAAAACTCGGTCAACTCACCGAAGCCGCGCGCGATTCGCTGCTTGAGTGCATCGCTCATGTCGAAGCATACATCGATTTCCCCGAAGAGGACATCTCGCCAGAAGTCGGTGCCATTCTCCTGCAACGCTTGGAAAGCATCGCCGCATCGCTGGAACAATTGCTCGCTACCGCCGATCGCGGACGGATTCTTCGCGAAGGGGTGCGCACGGTCATTTTTGGCGCTCCTAATACCGGAAAATCCAGCTTGCTCAACCGCCTGCTCGGTTATGAACGCGCCATCGTCAGCCAAATCGCCGGCACTACTCGCGATTCGATTGAGGAATCGGTCAAAGTCGGCTCGTTGCTGCTGCGACTGACCGATACCGCGGGTGTTCGCGATGAAACCGACGATGTAGTGGAACAAGAAGGCATCCGCCGCTCGGCCTTGCTGCGTCAACAAGCCGACCTCGTGCTCGCTCTGTTTGACGCATCCGCCCCGCGCGCTGCCACTCTGCCCGCGCCCGCTCATGAACATCAACACGTGATTCTCATTCTTAATAAAATCGATCGCGGCTGTCACCCCAGTTGGCAGAACAGCGGTGGACTGCCGCTTTCTTGTCTCGATGGAACGGGATTTGATGCGCTGGAAAAGCACATCGCAGACCTTCTTTTGCCGCATCATCTCGACGACGGACACAGTCTGGTTTCGATCAACGCCCGACACCAAGACTGCCTGCGTCGCGCCGGAGCGGCTTTGGCGACTGCCATCCCGCAATTGCGACAAGGCAGTGATCTCGCGCTGATTAGCATCGAACTCCGCACCGCCATGGACGCCCTCGGAGAAATCGCCGGCCATCTCGATACCGAGGACATCCTCGGTGTCATCTTCAGCCGCTTTTGCATTGGTAAGTAATTTTTCCTCGCCACTGCGCTTGAGAATTGCGTTTCGGACAAAACATGGAATGCTCACTCCATGCCATCCGTGCTGACCATTTTTCTCGGTAGCTTGCTCCTCCTCCCTCTCCAGGTTCGTGCCGCTTCCGCCGAAGAAATCACTCGTTGGATCAACGAACTCGCCCACCCCACTCTGCGCCATCGCCTTGCCGCAGAACAACAACTCTGGGCCGCCGGCAATGAGGCTCTCCCTGCACTGGAGCAGGCCAGCCGACACCGCCAACCTGAAATCGCCCTGCGCGCCGCGAAAATCGCACGCTACCTCAGTCTCGGACTCGCCCCCGATGCTCCAGCGGAAATCATCGCTCTCGCGAAAAATTTCGCCCAATCGACTACCGAAGAGAAAATCCAAAATCTCGAAAAATTGAAGAAAGAACGTCGCTATCGACTCGCTCTTCAGCTCACTCAACAAGAACAAGACCCTCGCGCTCTGCCGCGCCTTCGCCAAGCCATTCAAGGTCTGAGCGTGATTGCTGCGCGCGATGCCTTGATGAAAGGCGATCGCGCCGCAGCCCGACGTTATCTCACTGATTTTTCTGATGATCCTCGCAATCCCATGGCCCTCGCCTGGCTTGCCCGTTGCGATGGTCGACTGGACGAAGAAATTGCCAAGGCACGTCAATCCAAAGACCCCCAGGCCTATCAGTCACTCATCGCTCTTCTGCGACTGAAAGGCGATTTGCCCGCTGTCACGGAGTTGGCGGAAAAACACAATCTGCCCGATCTCGCCGCGGCCATGGAGTTGATCGCTGGCCGACCCGAGCCATGGCTTTCTTTGCATGCCGATTCCGTGCGCGGCGAGACGGCCGACCTGACTCGCGCCTACATTCAGGTCGTGCTGCACCGACTCCGCACGCACCAAACAGGACCCAACACGGCAATCCAACTGCTCACCAAAACCGCCATGAAACAAGGCGACTACAGCCGTCGCTGGACCGCGATTCAAGCATTGTTCAGCCTGGGACTGGATCAATCGTGCCACAAGGCGATCCAATCTCTCAATCCCACCATGCTGTTCCAAGCATTTAGCGAACAAGAACGCATCGATGAAGCCCTTGAAGCCTTAGAGCTCAATCCGAAAAAACCCGACTACGGTCCATGGATCCGTCAACGACTCGATGCCATTTTGCAAGAAGAAGACGAACACGAAATGGACTCCGTGCCAAATCTCATAGGCTTCCTCGAAAAGCGTGGAGTCAACGAACCTATCGAAAAGGAATTCATCCCGCGCATGCTCGCGATCGCGGAAAAGGATCAAGAAACCTTTACCGACCTCCTCAGCATCCTCTTTTCCAACTTCACCAACACACGCCTCGCTCCAGAAACCGCCACCAAAATCGCTGTCGCTTATGCCAAAGAAGATGATCTGCTATGGGGCTCGATCTTGCGCATCACTTTCTCCGAAAATCCCTTTTTTACTCAATGGTGGCAGTGGCTCGGGGAAATTGCCCCCGCCGAACCACGTGGCGACCGATTCCGCAAAATGCTGGTCTTGTTCCGCGTGATTCCCGATCGCCGACAAGAACTTCCGCTCATCGAGAAAATGCTCCAAAAGGCCCTCGAACAAGATGCAGCCGATGCGGAAGAAGAACATCGCAAGCTCTGCCTCATTCTCGCCGCTATCACCCGTGTGACGCAATACGCCCGCTGGTCCTATCGGGATGAAAGCGAAATGGATGCCGATGACCTGGTGAATCTCGGGCAGTGGGAACTCGCGGCTGTGAAGTGGGAATCAGCTCTCCAAGAAAACCCGGACAACCCCCACTCGCTGCTGTGGGCCGCCCTCTGCTGGCGCAAAGCAAAACAAGAAGAACGCGCTGCCCCCGCAGAGAAAAAATACCACTCGCTGGTCTTGGGTGATAGCGCCATGATGCTCTCGGCTTCCGCCATCTACCAATATCTCGGCGAAACAAAACAAGCTCAGGAATGGAGTCGACTCGCCCTCTACACCGCACCTCGCAACCCTGCCTGGTTCGCCCTGCTCTACCAAAATGCCGAAACGCATTTGCTGCAAGGACAGTGGCAACAAGCACTCGCAGGCTACGAAGCCTATAGCCTGTTGTCGCTGGAAGATTCCACCGGCACGACCCTAGCCAATGCGCTGCGCATCCGCCACAAGGCCGATATCGCCCGCGGATTCTCACTGCTTTCGACACAACCGGAACTTGGCCGCTCTGTGCTCCGCAAAAGCCACCAAGCACTGCTCGCGGACGCCTCGCTCGCCGATCAATTTTTCCCCGCACTCCGACTCGCTGGCGCGCAAAAAGAGCACGACACTTGGTTTGAAGAATCGTGGCAACAACTGCTGCGCGTCCGCGATCGATTCCCGCAGGACGACAATGTCCGCAACTCCGCGGCTTGGCTGGCTTCACGTGCCCTAAAACGACTCGACGATGCGGAAAAGGAGGTCAAAGAGGCGCTGAGACTGCGACCGAACCAAGCCGCTTACCTCGATACCCTCGCCGAAATCTACTTCGCACGGCGCAACCGCCCCCAAGCGATCGATTGGTCGAAGAAAGCATTGATCGCCGATCCTACAGCCACTTCGCTGCGCGAACAATACTTCCGCTTCGTCCAGGAACCTTTCCCTCGATGAATGGTATTGTCGGAAGTTTTTCTTGCGATTGAAACAGCACTCTACTATCTCTCGGCCATGACTCATCTGCCCCTCGGCCACATGCTCGGTGCTCTCATACTGCTTTTTTCCCTGAGCAGTTGCTCGCTTTTTTCGTCGGCTAGAACGAAAAAAATCGACCCCAATCAACCTTTCGTCAATCCTCATCCGCCAGGCACTCACGCTCATTTTGCTGCCGAACCCTCATACCCGAAGACTTTTGCCATTTACAAGAATTCCGCGCTCTATGCGCAGGCCGACCCTACCAAAACGCGCATGATTCTGGACACCAGCACCCAGCGCGGAAAGTTGATGCTCGGCGATGAAGTGCTCATGGATTATCCTATTTCGAGCGGTCGCAGCACCCACCCCTCTCCCACAGGGCGATATCAGGTATTGGAAAAGATCGTCGATAAAAAATCCAATCGCTACGGCAAAATCTACGATGTTGAGAATAAGATGATCAATGGCGATGCCGATTTTACCACCGATGTCATCCCAGAAGGCGGCCGATTTGAAGGTGCCTTCATGAAATACTGGATGCGCTTTACCTGGGACGGCGTCGGCCACCATATCGGCCCCATCCCCAGCAGCCGACGCGCGGTTTCTCATGGCTGCATTCGCGGCTACTACCGCGCCATGCCCGATGTCTATGCGAAGGTGATCGTCGGCACTCCCGTGCTGATTCTTTGATGTGCCACGGCTTACTCGGTGATGACAGGATTCTCCGACTTTGCGCTTTGCACCACGACCGACCGTGATTGGATAAAGCCATGTTCTCATCGAATTTCCGTCAGCATCTGCAGCAAACGCTCAAGCAAATTCAAGACGACGGCCTGAGTAAGACGGAATCCCTTCTAGCGTCTTCCCAAGATGCTTCGATCCAACTGGCGGATGGCCGCCAGGTCATCAACCTCTGCGCGAACAATTATCTGGGTCTCGCCAATCATCCGCACATCACCGCCGCCGCAGCGAATGCCCTCGCGTCATGGGGCTTCGGGATGGCTTCGGTGCGATTCATTTGCGGCACGCAAACGCTGCATCGACAACTCGAAGAAACCATCTCGCGCTTCCTCGGCACGGAGGATACCATTCTCTACCCGAGTTGCTTCGATGCCAATGGCGGGCTGTTTGAGGTGCTACTCACCGAAGCCGATGCCGTGATCTCGGATTCGCTCAATCATGCCTCGATCATCGACGGCGTGCGTCTCTGCAAAGCCAAACGCTACCGCTACGCCAACAATGACATGGTCGATCTCGAAAAGCAGCTTCAGCAGGCCGATGCCGATGGCGCGCGCTTTAAGCTGATCACCACAGATGGCGTTTTTTCGATGGACGGCGTCATCGCTTCGCTCGATGCCATCCACCAACTCGCGGCTCGGTATGATGCACTGGTGCATTTCGATGACTGCCACGCCACCGGCTTTCTCGGTGCGACGGGGCGCGGGACGCACGAGCATTGCGGACTGCTGGGACAGATCGATCTCACCACCGGGACTCTCGGCAAAGCACTCGGCGGCGCATCGGGTGGCTACACTTCGGGAAAAAAGGAGATCATTGATCTCCTTCGCCAACGCTCACGACCCTATCTCTTCTCAAACAGCATCGCCCCAGTCATCGTAGCCGCATCGCTCGAAGTCTTCCGCATGCTAGAAGAATCTCACGAACTCGCGAATCGGGTGAAGGAAAACACTCGCTATTTCCGCCAGGCCATGGAGCAAACTGGCTTTGCCATCAGCGGCAAGGATCATCCCATTACCCCCATCCTGCTCGGCGATGCCAACGATCAGCTCGACAAAGCGATCAGCGCCTTCATCAAAGTCGGGAAAAAACTCAAGGTCATCTCCTAACCCATCTATAGTCTTCCTCCCCCAATCGAAAAATGAACAATGACCATCCCCCACTGATCACTGCTCACTCAAAACTCTTCCTCACATCCCCGGTAAGTCCACGCTCTTCGAGAACTCGTACGAATGCTGTGCCAAAAACTGCGCTTTCGCTTGAGGAGAGCTAAAAGTGCGCTGTTTCAGCTGATTGATGCCAAAATCCGAAATCACGGTGATGCTAATTTCCACTCCCGTCAATCGCCCTGCACGGATCTCCTGATTCGAAACCGTCATCCCGCCCCCTACCGACGCATCCGTATCGATCTGGTTGCCATACAAACGAAAATTGTTGGCGTTCGCATTTTGTCCCAGCGTCACGCGCACCGGACGCACCACGTTGCTGCCGCCTGCAACGCTAGGAACATCCACGCGGAAGGTGATGGAATACTGATACACGTTCTCACACATGAAATTGTACTTGGCATCGGTATTGTTCGCTCCCGCTGTCGCTTGGTTTTCAAAACGATTGTTGCCCGCACTCGCCGCAAAGGCCGTGCGCAGATCCGGGCGACCAAGCAGTGTGTCGAAGGTCGGACGCGGATCCACCAATTGACGATAGAAAACAAAGGTCGAATTGTTGTTGTCCAAACCCTGCAAGGGATCCTGATACGCCAATTTGTAAGAAACCGTGCAAACGTCGCCGCCTAAATCAGCAGCCGTACCCGCGCCACCACGGTAACGATCACTGGCGGCAGAAAAGAAAATGAATTCCGCCGCATTCGTGCTGCGATCCCGACTCGACCCGGGCAAGTTTGGTTCCGTTCGTGCCGATAACCATTCGTTGACATTTCCCGAGCGCATCACAAAGCACTCCAAATCTTTTGCCATGGCATCCAACATGGTCTTCGCCTGACGCGACGCGCGAACTTCCGCCCGACTCCGCTGCCACGCCCCCATCGCCACGTTGGTGATGCCCACCAGCATCGCCATGATCAAAATGGCAATTCCCATTGCCACCATCAGCTCAATCAAAGTAAAGCCTCGCTGTTTTTTCCAAAGATTTCGGGTTTTCATAACTGAGAAAAAATAGACTCTATCGACGCACGGCCACATTGCGCGTGAACATCGGTTTGGTGTAATTCACCACGTTGAATCGACCATTGGCCGCCAAAAAGGCAGGATCGGTGGTCTGAATTTCAAAAAACTCCGCCATAAACGGGATCACCGCATCAGGAAAGGCGTCAGCACCTGTACCTGCCAGCGCGGTCTGTCCAGGCGGAATCGAAATGATACCCGCTTGACCAGGTCGCAAACCATTGGCTCCATCGAAAATCAATTGAGTCATTTTGACGAAAAATACCCGACCTTCCAAAGCCCGCAAATCATTCGCGAGCAGTGCATCGCCACGCCGACGCAACATCGGTTGCACCACGTAGTCTTGCCCCGCTTGCCCACCGCGCTGAAGATAAGGCTCCATCGTGCCGTCGGCACGCAACTGATTCGGATTGCCGCGATACTGGTAGGCGAAAACCACGGTATTGTTCTGATGCGAACCCACAATCCAATCATAGGCCTTGTGAAACGCTGTCACCGCCTCCGCCGCAGCACCGCTAGGACGATTGGTCGACATTTCGCGCTCCAAGGCACTGGTCAAGCGATCCGCTTCTTGGACGTTGATCGATCGACGAATCCCACGAGATGCCGGTCCAAAAACCGCCATGAAGGCTGTCAGCATCACTGCCAATACACCGATGGCGATCACTGTCTCCATCAGCGTAAATCCCCGTCGCCCACTTGTTCTCTGCCGTCTCATCCTTGTTTGCATCGATCGTTAGAAATTGCGTATTGTCGCCAAGTCACCAATTTGCCGAGGATCACGAAAAGACGAGGTCTCTCCATTGCCCCACAAAGCAAAACCTGCGAAGTCTCTCTTGGCATTGCCTGCGATCATGGGCGCTTGCCCACGCTGACGTGAACCAGAACCAATCACAAAAGTCGCACCAGGATTCACCGCGAGCCCCTGGCTATTGAACTCGTAAACCACATACTCTCCCACATCCGTGACTTTGCTCAAAGGCTGGCTCTGCGCTTGCATCACTGTACCCCCCACACCATCACGGGTGCTCAAGGTCATGCTGTAGAAAACGCCGTCGGGCAAAGTATATCCTCGACTCACCAAACTCCATGTCGCCAAGGGCAATCCGGTGGTCGGGTTGACATCTTGCACCGCCACCACCATGCGACGCAGGTAGTTGCTGGTATCGTTGATATCACGCGCATCGATCAGCACACGCACCGGTACTCCGCGACTCGCAGCAGTCGCACGAGCTTCCGCAAAAACAGCCTCAGCATTAGCAATCGCTGTCGAAATCCCTTTGCCGCCACTCAAATTCTTAATTCCCATCGCCCCCATTGTCATCAGGATCGTCATGATCATGATCACCACGAGGAGCTCGATGAGACTAAATCCACGACGCTCACGCACCATGAGGCGAGAAGACAGGGCAGGTTTTTTCATAAATCAGTTGGGTTGGTTCTGAGAAACTAGCAAATCTACCCCTCTAGGCAATAAAAAAAGTGATTACATCGCAATTACCAGCGCTTTTCACTTCATCAGTGACGATAGCGACCACCGCGCGGACCGCTCATCCATTTCCATGCCGAGCTGACGGTCTCCAAAATGTTGGTTTTTTGCGCTTTCCAGCCAAGTTTTTCCCACGCTAAGGACGGATCAGCCACCAATTGCGCCGGATCGCCGGGTCGACGTGGACCATAGATCAAGGGCACTTGACGACCTGTGGCCTGCTCGACTGCTTGAATGATCTCTTTCACGGAAACGCCGACACCCGTGCCCAGATTCACGCGCAAGGACTCTCCCCCCGCTCCCAAATGATCAAGGGCACGCGCATGCGCTGCTGCGAGATCCTCAACGTGGATGTAATCCCGAATGCATGTGCCATCAGGTGTCGGATAATCGGTTCCAAACACTTCCACAGGACCAGCCTCACCCGTCAAAGCCATCAAGACTCGAGGAATCAAGTGAGTCTCAGGATTGTGATCTTCGCCAATCAACCCATCCGCCGAACAGCCACTGGCATTGAAATAACGCAAGCAGGTGGAACGCAAACCCCAAGCGACTTCGCAGTCTTGCAAAATCATTTCTAACATCCATTTGCTACGACCATAGGGATTGATCGGGTTCTGCGTGTTTTTTTCCGTAATCGGAATCTGATCGGGCACACCGTAGGTCGCACATGTCGACGAAAAGACAAACTGCTTGCAACCAAACTCCTGCATCACTTCGAGCAAGGCCAAGGGTGCCGAAGTATTATTGCGGTAGTATTTCAATGGGTTGGTCACCGATTCTCCCACATACGCATACGCGGCAAAATGCACGACTGCCGAAAAGGAGTATTCTTCAAACAACTCGCGCAACAAGGCGTGATCGCCGATGTCTCCGTGCACCAACTTGACTCCGGGATCGACAATCGCTTCTTCGTGACCATACACCAAATTATCCAAGACCACCATCTTGCGCCCCATCGAGGCCAGCAAGCGCACCGTGTGAGAACCAATGTAGCCCGCTCCACCCGTCACCAAAATCGCATTTCCATCTGACATAAAGTAGTGCCATAGCACGAAATCATGCAGGCTCTGTCAAGCCTGAATGCTTATTCTTCTGCGGGTTCATGTCATTTCTCTGGATGAATTAGATCAGCCCATCAAACTCGCTTCGCATGCTCGCTTTCACGAAATTTGCCGACTCAACTTGCGATCATAAAACCAACGTCGCAACCGCATGCGATAAGAGGCTTTTTTCGTAGATTTCTGACGGATGATTTTCGCAATTTGCTCCGCCAATTCCGTTCGACCTTCCCTCATAGCATGATTCCGAACGATGGCGATTTGCTCCAGTTGGAAAGCATTGATGGGGGTAATCGACAATTGGTGCAGCACCGAATCAATACTCGTCACGAGCGGAAAAGCCTGAAGCCATGAATTTGGCTTCGCCACCTCTAAGGCCAACAATGTCGCCATGCATTTCGGGCAATAGCCGCAATTCAACTGGTTTTCGTGGATCTTCCAGCACACACGCACCATCTCCAAGCAGTCGTCATGTTGGGCCAATGCCGCAATCTTTTCGTAGCGCGATACCATGTAGTTGTGATGAATCAGTGGCAATGTCGACGATGACAGCAGCGGATCGGTCATCGGATGTGAACCCCAAGGAGTGGTCGGACTGTCAGGAGAATGCGATGAGGGAATGCAAGCCAAAGCGTGATCGTGCCCTAGCAGGTGCAAAGTAGCCGCAAGATAGATGCCATGTCCCACCTTGCCCCAATTGAGCTGAAATTTCCGAGCGGATTGTTTGGCGTTGGTCTGAACTTTGAGCAGTCTCACGTTGCCTTTACGAAGTCGATCTCGATAGAATTGTGCGGTCTCGTGGTAATAGTCCGACATTGTTAGATCGATATCGAACCCGTGCATGAACACCAAAGAGCGCAGCGGTACATTGGTATCTCGTTCGAGGAAGGCATACGAATAAAAACTATCCACTCCGCCGGAAAAACATGAGATGGCACCATGTCGAGACGACTCCGGTATCACTTCATCATTCCACTCATTCGGTGTGATCTCGACCCAGCGAAACACATCGGGACACCATAAGATCCATCGACGCATGTACGTTTCGAGCTGGCGCACGTGCGAAGGCGACAAGGCTCCGTCGACGAAAAGCTTTCCGCCCAACCGCATGGCATGCATCAACTGGCTGATCAAATGCGGCATCGCTCGCTGATCCATGGATTCATGGTAAGCATCTTCCTCAATCGCAAAGAAGAATCGATGCCTTCGCCCGCGCCCCATCTGCAACAGGGAACTGAGGATGACTCGACCACTCTCATCGCGGGAAGTCGGTTCGATTTGTAAATGCATCTTCATGGAACGTGACATGTTTGTGCTGGTGATTTCCTCTGGCGAATTGCTTCACTCATGCCCCTTTGATCAAGGAAGGATACTTGGTGTAGAGCAGCACTTTCTTCTGATAAAACCAGCGGCGCGCTTTCAGCCGAAAAGACATGCTGAAGCGCTGCTGTCGCATCATGACCGCCCCAAGCTCGCGTGCCATTTCTGGATCGCCAAAACGCAGCGCATGGTCATACGCATATTCCAGATGTTCCAGAACCCACCGTGGCAATTTCATGCGTGACATGGATTGCAGCACTTGCGACCAGGAATCCACTTGAAGAAAATCTTTTTTCCAGCAATTCGGCTTGGCAACATGCATCATCATGATGGTGCTAAGGCACTTCAC